>CALHUZ010000542.1 GCA_938039305.1 uncultured Saprospiraceae bacterium | reverse complement strand
ACGGCAACGATGAATCTCGCTGAGGGCACTGCGACAATATGGGCGAGTGATTATGATATCGGAGGTTATGATAACTGTAGTGAGGTGAAGGCATTCTTTAGAACTGAAGATGGATTCACAACACCAAGTTTGATCTTTACTTGCGATGATATTCCTAATGGAAGATCAACAGTTAAGCAATTAGAATTATTCGTTTCTGATGAAGCAGGTAATGAGTCTTCTTGTAATGTCTCTATAATTATAGATGATAATAACAATGTCTGTGAGGATACTGCTGTAGGGAGTGCAAGGATATCTGGCCTCGTGATGACATCTCTTGGAGATATGATCGAAGGCGTAAGAGTATCACTCAATGGTAGAGATAATGCAATGACCGATGAGACTGGTGTCTATGCATTTGCAGATGTACCTATGGCTTCTTCATATAAGATAGATGGTAACAAGAATAATGATCACCTGAATGGTGTGAGTACGTTGGATTTAGTCTTGATACAAAGACACATATTGGCAATTGAAAGATTCGATAGCCCTTATAAGTCTATAGCAGGTGATGCGAATAGTGATCAGCGAGTTAGTGCGATTGACTTAGTTCATCTTAGAAGATTGATTCTTGGATTGACAGAATCGTTCACTGAAAATGAGAGTTGGAGATTTATTGATCCAGCACAGACATTTGAGAGTGTGACTTCACCTTGGCCTTTTACAGAAGATATCGTGATCTTTAACTTAGCACAAGATATGAGCAATCAAAACTTGCTTGGTGTGAAGATCGGAGATGTAAGTGGAAACGCTATTGCAAATAGTCTACTTGCTGATGGAAGAAGTGCCAAGACTGTTAACTTGGAGATCGAAGATCAGTTGATTAGAAAAGGTGAAAGTTCAGTTTTATCTATCTCTCTTGAAGATGCAATGAGTCTCACAGGATTACAATTTGAGTTGGCTATAGCAGGAGCACAGATCAAGCAAGTCAGTTCAAGATCACTTGAAGTAAATGAAATAAACTACGTGATAAAAGAGAATGAGAAATTAGCATTCTCTTGGACATCACCTGAAGGCATAGATGTATCTAAAGCACTTATAGATATCGAGATTGTAGCGCTTAGAGATATACAGCTTAGTAATGATGTAAAGCTTCAAGATGAGCTGATCGGTGCGGAGATATATGATGCTTCTTTAGAAACTTTCGACATGGGTATTTCATTCGATAATGCTGAAGAGGAAATTGCAAATGCAGCATTTGAATTGATGCAGAACGTTCCTAATCCATTTAATAACCAAACAAGTATTGGATTTAGAATACCAACATCTGGTGATGTAGTATTCTCAGTGGTTGATATCTCAGGACGCGTCATTTACAATCAAGAGGCAACTTATGATGCAGGATATCATGAGATCACACTTAACAAAACACAACTTCAGTCAAGAGGTGTAGTCTACTACACAATCCAGACAGAAACTCAGACTGATACAAAGAAAATGATACTTATAGATTAATTACAACGTGACGTTTCTAACCTAAGCGTCCCAGAACCCGAGGAGAAGGGTGGCAGCTATCGAAAGATAGGGTGTCACTTATGCTCCTGACAATGATAATAGACCGGCGGTCACATTCGAGAAGATGTGACCGCTTTTTTGTTTTATTAATTTTAAAAAGGCTCATAAGAAATTTATCCTTTCCTGATATCTATTACGTCATCTACCTTTAATTCTTTAAGCATTAGCAAATATGAGTCCCATCGCAAGTTTAGTAAGTAAGATAGAATCCGGTGGCTTGTGGAGTAACCAGCTTAAGCTAAAAAGAAATGAATACCTCAAGGTCAAAGGAAGTATAGATACTAACCTCTATTTGGTAGTCAGTGGCAGTCTCAGGATATTTGTCGTTGACGACATAGAAGAACACACGATTAGATTTGGCTATCAAAACAATTTTGTAGCAGCCTTAGATTCTTTTATTAGTGAAAAGCCTTCTGGGCTATACATTCAAGCACTTAAGAAAACTGTTCTTAAAGTCATCAGCAAAAAGGACTTTATGAAGCTGATAGATGCATCCACTGAGAATAGAAAGTTGTGGGAGGTGATTCTTGGGAATCTTATTTTGCAACAGATGGAAAGAGAACGAGACATTCTTACATCTTCGCCTTGGGAAAGATATCAAAAGGTCTTAAGTAGAAGTCCTCAGCTCTTCCAAGAAGTACCTAATAAGTACATCGCATCATATCTGCGTATGACTCCTGAAACTTTATCCAGAATCAAGAAATCTTAATTTGAATCAATGTTTCTGAGATTTTAATCAGTGACATTTGTGAAAACTAAATAATGAACATAGCATCTACAGATCTGATACAAGATCTAATAGAAAGGACAAGAGTCAATATGAACAAAGTAGAGTCTGTCTCAGGTCTTTCTGAGAAAACTCTGAATCATAAGCCAAGTCCAGAAAGTTGGAGTGTTCTGGAGTGCTTAGAGCACCTGAATCGCTATGGTAACTTTTATATTCCTGAAATGCAAAAACGAATAGCCTCATCTAAATATAGAAAAGCTAATCTATTCAAGAGTGGATGGTTAGGAGATTATTTTGCAAA
>CALHUZ010000541.1 GCA_938039305.1 uncultured Saprospiraceae bacterium | reverse complement strand
ATTACATTTGATGGAACTTTTAGTTGTCTAAATGCTATTAACCAATTGTCCACATAGGGCAACCTATTTATCACATAAAAAAATAATTACACACATGGGTTTATTTTCATTTATCAAAAACGCAGGCAAGAAAATCTTAGGAAAGAAAGAAGATGCTCCTACGTTATCAGCTGAGCAAGCAAAGATTCAAGCACTTAATAATGCAATAGCTGAGCTTGGTATACCAGTTAATGGATTGAGTATTGATCTTGCAGAGCAAGTATTAGTTGAAGGAACTACAGGAACTAATGCAGATAGAGAGAAGATAATTCTTGCTTTAGGAAATGTAGATGGTGTCGGTGCAGTAGCTGACAATATCACTGTCCTAAATCCTGAGCCTGAGTCTATATTTCATGAGGTTAAAGGAGGAGATTCATTGTCTAAAATATCTAAGGAAGTATATGGAGATCCAATGAAGTATAATCTCATTTTTGAAGCGAACAAACCTATGTTATCTCATCCTGATAAGATTTACCCAGGACAAATACTTCGTATTCCAGCTCTATAGTTGACGTGCAGAACTAAGTAAAAGCTAACAAGGGGGGATTTCATTACATGATTTCCCTCCTTTTACTTTTATATAGAGCCTTTAAGGGGTAACCCCTTAAAGTTTAGGTAGTCTTGTTATATATTCGTCCCACAGTCGCTGCGAGATTGCCGTTATTATAAACCTACCATTCACCTGTCCTCTATGAGATTGATTATCACTTTGTTGATTCTGATCACGATGTTCGGTTCTTCCTGCAAACCAGCAGGTCCAACACTTGAACCATTAGATCTTCTTTCTGAAGGCCTACCACTAAAAATTAATGCTCCAGCAGATGCTGTCGTCTCAACAAGTGACCTTGGTATCATGAAGGACGTCACAATTAAGAGTGAATCTGGATATTCTATTCAGATATTTGAATCTGAAGCAAAATCTCTTGATGTGACAAAATTATTAGCTGAGATAAAGACAGAAGTTGAAGGCTCAAAATATTTTTCTAAAATCATCAACGAAGATGAAGCTGGATTTATATTTGAAAGGAAAGTGGATGAGACTTATATCAATTATGATTTTAGATATGTTCAGATCAGAGGTGATAAGCAGTATGTCATTCAATCTGGACTTTCAAGCCAACAAACACTCGACGAGATTAAGTCAATGTACAAATCAGTAATGTAAGAGGTGGCAAGAAGGAATCGATATAAGGAAAGGTCGAAAATATGGCCCTGGGTGAGTTTCGTAGTATTTGGGCTCGTCGCTACCTTATTAGGATACTCTGTCATTAAGAAGGAGTCACCCGCTGCAGTATTGAAATCCATCTTTGCCAGTGATTTAGCGGAGGACGATGTAAGGCGATTAAGTAAAACTGAACTCGTGGCACTCGCTGAAGAACAAAGTCTAAAGATCGTTGAACTTGAAGGTGCTTTGCAAAGTTGTCAAGCAGGAGATGGATATCAAAAAGGTATCATCAAGACTTCATCTGCTTCATTAAACTTGAGATCAGAAGCTTCTTTAGAAAGTGATATCCTTATCAAAATACCTGTAGGTAGTCAAGTTAGCATAGTCTACTATGATGATCGAGAGCTCTTTTTAGATGGGGCCATGGGCCGATGGTGTCGTATCAAATATGCGGACCAAGAAGGATGGGCTTGGGGAAACTACGTCGAGAAGATCTAATCTTCATTTTTCTACTCACATAACTTCGTTAGAACACTCAATAAGTCTGTTGACTTCGATGGCTTTCTGAGAGATTAATAGTCATAAATGCGTCGTTAGTCGATTAAAAATTTGGTTCGGATTTGACCTTGCTATATTTCTAATGATTAACTAATCTTATAAGTACATGGACTCTTTGGTCTATAGTAATACAGGGCTTATACATTTGATTTTTTCAGTGTTGGCAATGGTTTTGGGAGCCATTGTAATATTTGGAAAAAAGGGAACTGCCTTTCATAAAAAGGTAGGTTATGCTTATAGCGTCAGTATGGTTGGATGCATCGCAACAGCTTTCATAATATATAGACTTTTCGATGGTTGGGGCATGTTTCATTATATGGCTGTAGTATCTACAATTTCTTTAGTACTTGGAATAGCGCCAGCTATATTAAGAAAACCTGAAGGGCATTGGATTGGTCTACACTACGGTTTTATGTATTGGTCCGTAGTTGGTCTTTATGCAGCATTTATATCTGAGACATGTACGCGTACACAGGTGGTCTCGATGACTACATTTTCAATTATCTTATTTGTTTACTTTGGAATTTGCTCTTTTGTATTCGGACGATACGTGAAGAAGTGGAAAGAGCAATTTATCTTTTAAAGTCAAATTTATAAAGTCGTATTAGTGAGAACTGTTCTGCAAAATCTGATAAATAACGGCTTGAGCAGTATGAAGTCTGTTCTCAGCGAGATCGTAGATCGCAGAATGATCACTGTCCATAGCATCATCTGAAATTACAACGTTACGTCTTACTGGAAGACAATGCATTAGTTTGGCATTATTCGTTTTGGACAGTTTCTCTTTCGTAATCATCCAGTTTTCATCTTGCGATACAACTTCTCCATAAGCAGAAAGTGGAGACCAGTTTTTTACATAGATGATATCCGCCTCTTTAAATGCTTCTTCTTGATCATATTCTACTTTATGACCTGTCATGAATTCATTATCTAATTCATAACCTTTAGGATGTGTCACTGTGACATTATGCCCTGCAGCATTCATCCATTCTAAAAATGAATTAGAAACTGCTTGTGGAAGTGCTTTCGGATGTGGCGCCCAAGATAGAACAATCTTTGGTTGGGCGGTTTTGCAATTTTCTTTGATGGTCATGAGATCTGCACATGATTGTAGTGGATGTCTGATGGTCGACTCTAAACTGATGACTGGCTTGGAACTGTATTTTATAAAACTTTTGATCACTTGATCTTTATAATCATCTTCCTTGTTTTTCAAAGAAGGGAATGATCTGATCGCAACTATATCGGCATATCGGCAGATGATATTAGCTGCTTCTTTTATGTGTTCGGCTTTATCAAACTTCATCGTGACTCCATCTTCAAACTCCCACGCCCAGCTATCCTTCATATCCATGCTGATGACCTGCATGCCTAGATTCAAAGCAGCTTTTTGTGTACTTAGCTTTGTGCGAAGACTTGGATTGAAGAATAGGAGTACCAATAATTTACCAGCACCGATATCTTTATGCTTTAAAGGGTGTGCCTTCATAGATTGCGCCGTCTGAATCAATTGATCCAGATTGTCTACATCTTGAACTGAGTAAAAATTATTCATGGTGTTATATTGATTGAAGGCCCTGAGTTAATCTTTCTAAGAAGAGATGAACATCTTCCTTGTTGATGTTAAGTGGTGGTAGAAGTCTGAGTAAATTAGAATTAGTAGAACTGCCAGTAAAAAGGTGCTGATCAAAGACCAATTTTTTCCGTAGCGCTGCAACTTGAAAATCTAGCTCCAACCCCATCATCAAGCCTTTGCCTTTTATCTGCTTCACATGTGGAAGTGATTCGAGCTTGCTTTTTATGTATCCTCCAAGGTCTTGTGCATTTTGCACGAGGTTCTCAGATTCTATCACATCGAGTACAGCGATACTGGCTGCGCAAGCGAGGTGATTACCTCCATAGGTTGTTCCAAGTCTTGATTTAACGGCAGGCATCTTTTCTGAGTCGATTAGTACGCCCCCTACAGGGAAACCATTTCCCATTCCTTTTGCAATTGTGATGATATCTGGCTGGACATCAGCTGCTTGAAAAGAAAAGAAATGACCAGATCTTCCATAGCCACATTGGACTTCATCCATGATCATGATCGTATCCGTCTTGTCACATGCTTTTCTAATCTCTCCTAGGAAAGAAGGATTGATCATATCAAGTCCTCCGACACCTTGTATACCTTCTATGATGATACAAGCGTGTTTAGCTGTCTTGACTTCATTTAGAATTTCTTCGAGATTCTCATGGTTGCAGTAAGTGACTTCTGCGCCGTGATTAATTGGAGCTTGGTGCTTCCTGCCTGTGTGGGTTATATTGATAGCTGCAGATGTTCGTCCGTGAAAACTATTAGTTAATCCGAGTAGGCTTTTTCGCCCATTATGAAATGATGCAAGCTTTAATGCATTGTCATTTGCTTCTGCCCCACTATTGATCAGGAAGAGATCATATCCAGATATGCCGCTAACTTTTTCTAATTTATCTGCAAGTTCTTGTTGTAGTGGGTTGACAACTGAGTTAGAATAAAAGCCAATCTGTTGGATCTGATCTGTGATAGTCTTTACATAGTGTGGATGACTATGGCCAATACTGATGACAGCGTGGCCGCCATAGAAGTCGAGATACTCTTGACCTTTCTCATCATAGACATATGCTCCTCTTCCTTTGACAGGCGTTACTTCAT
>CALHUZ010000540.1 GCA_938039305.1 uncultured Saprospiraceae bacterium | reverse complement strand
ACTGATGCAGAACCTGGGCCTCCGTTAAATGAGATCACCAATGGACGTGCTGCGCGATCAGTGATATTATCTCTCGTATAGTAAGTATAGTACAAAGCTGCGATCGTCTTACCTTCTTGATCCCAGACTGGCTGAGTGCCTGTCTCCGCGGTATAAGAAAACCTGTCACCACCTATAGTGACTGAGTGGGTTGTCTTCACCATCGTATCCGCAGGTAGCGTACGATCTTGTCCTATGAGGGCGATTGATAAAAACAGTAAGGATACTAGCCCGAGCAGTCTGATCATCATTCTTTTAAAGTTTAGAATGACAATATAATGATAAGGAAGGGAAAGTTCGTTGAACAATTATGATATAGGCTATAAGATCAACTTTGGCTGGAGTTGTTCCCTGTACTCCTAAGTAAAACCAATCCATATCCTTCCCTCGTGATGGATGGGCTCAATGTGGTGTTGCAATTTTTAAACTATTCTAATTTACTCTACACAATTTTATCTAACTGATTATCAGTCACTTACAAATGTGTCTACCCTTTGTCTACCCTTGATTTTCTTGTTTAGGGAGATTCCTAGCACATATTGCGGTCATTATTACATCACTCAAAATATTGTCATGCACGCAGCCACCTTATACCATAGGCGATCAACCAAAATCCATCCTATGGTCTCCCCTCGAGAAAGAGAAGTTCTTGAGTTACTATCTAATGGATATGTGACTAAAGAGATAGCCTCTACCCTCTTTCTAAGTAATCATACAGTCAACGATCATCGCAAAGCCCTCATGCATAAGCTCGACTCAAAGAATGTAGCACAGATGATCAGAAAGGGGTTCGAATTTAATTTACTCAACGCATCAATCTAAGAACATGAAAAAATTAATAAGCTTAACAATCAGCCTACTAATAGTAGGATCACTTATCAGTCAAGTGACCAATGATGATCGGTATAACGTATTCGTTCAAGCAGACGGATTTAAATTTAATGCGGATAGCCAGCAAGGAGTACAAAACGGTAAGAACCATATCGTTTTCTTGATGAAAGCAGATATAGACGGCACACAAGGCAACTGCGAATTTGATAGAAGTGTAAGTGGCGATGGAGAAGCCGGGGACGATTACGATCAATGGGTGGAGTGGCAAGAATTGTACGATACTCCAGAAACAAGATATGATGCAACTTATCTCAGAACACTTTATAACCAAAATAATAAGAACAAAACACAATATGATATAACATGGATGGCCTATGAAAAGGAGACTGACCAAGGGCGAGATGATCGATACTATAGAGACTATGATTGTGGGATTTTTTGTACTTATGATGATGATCCAGGATACAGAGAGAGTTTGTGCACAGATTACAGTGCGCAATATCAAGCAGTGACCGGCTCATGGGGAACTCGCTGGAGTACACAATACATCTCTGGAACACAAAATGGAAACAACGGAGAAGGTGGAGATGTCGGTATTAGACTGCGTTATACCTGGAGATACTACAATGGAGAGGGACAAGATAGACCACTAACATTCGGAACTATTACACCAGGAGATAGCAAGAATCACACTAACTATAATAACAATCAACCATCAGGTGCAGACGATGATATGGGCTATAAGAACAATTGGTCTAGTGCTGCTAATCCATCGTTTGAAAATATAAATGATGTAACCTACTCCTTCACCTTATCAGAACTTTCTATGGTTACTGTTAGCACAGATAACTCAACAACAGCTTATGATTCTAAGATTCACATCGTTAAAGATTCAGCTGGTTCTCACTGGAGACTCCTTGCTACTAACGATAACAAAGATCAGAGCACTACAAAATCAGAAATCACTATGCCCTTGGATGCCGGTGATTACTTTGTAGTAGTCGAAGGAAGTGGGAACGCTACTGGAAAATTCAAATTAGAAGTGAGTGCTGTTGTAACGACAATGACGGCAGGAACTATCAATCACCCATTTCCATGGATTAATAGTGATTGCAATTTGACACTACCTATCTCAAGCACAACTGATGCTACTTCTGCATTTGGAGTGATCCAATATGATTGGATAATGGAGTTTATAGATCCTGATCCTAATGATAATATGGTCTATTCAATCGCCAGAATCCCTAACTTAGGTCCAACGCTCGAACCACAGGAAGCATATGCTTCTGAAGTTGATGTAAAGTATACACGTATCGCTGTAAGTGAAGGCATAGAGCGCTTATCTAATTCTATCATTGTCAAAGCCATACCAGATGGAGACAATGACGCAATTATAAAAGGACAAGTGACTGGTCGAGATGGACAATCAGGAGTAGCCAATATCCGAGTCAATGCTATCTCAGGGCCTAACATTCATGGCAACTGTGAGACTTATTTTGATACTACAGACGCCAATGGCTTCTATGAGATCACAAACATATATTACGGAAACAATGGAGACTTTACCAATGTCACAAATGGCTCCTATATAGTTTTTCCAGAATTCGAAGATCACGAGTTTGATCCGGACACAATACAAGTAGATAACTTTCAAAGCAGTGCTCGCATCAAGGACAATGTTAACTTCAAAGACATAACAACCTTCTTCATTCAAGGGAGAGTGACGCAAGTAGATGCTGCTGGGACACCAGATATTTGCGGAGTACCCGGTGTAGCCATGTATCTCAATGAAGTTAATTCAACAACGGGAGAGTTATCACTATGGGAGACAGATGAAGATGGATACTACTCCATCAGTGTTCAGAATCAAGGCGAGCATACAGTAAGACCAGAGTTTCTAAATCACGAGTTCGCGCCTATGATTTCTAATACATACGATGTAACTGAGAATATTACTGGAGTCAACTTTGAAGATACAAAGAGAAGCACCATTAGTGGATCTGTAAAGGCATGTGGAGGGTTTATATTTGGTAGCGTAGGATTACAAATAGAAGATACATTGAGCTGTTTTATATTCGAAATGGCAACAGATGCTTCTGGAAATTTTGAAATAGAAGTACCCGCCGGAACATATAGAATTGTAATTACAGATGAAGAGATCGGGACGCTGGAGAGTGGATATTTTATAGAGAACATCTCGGCCTTTTTTAATCGTGCACCCGTTGTAGATGCAAGCGAAGGAGATGGACATCTTGATCTTGTATATCGCCAGGAGCCGATTATTGCGATCAGTGGACTTCCCCAATATTGCGAGCAATATGTCGTCGAGCAGTATGTCGACTATGATCTTGAAATTACAATTACAGAGAGCAACACAGACGGATGTCTCTTAGATACTGGAAGCCTGAAGATCATCGATGAGGTCTCAGGTCGGGAGATTCAAGTATTACCTATCAGTCAGGGCAAAGTATTATATACAGTGAGTGTTGGCGAGCCTAATTTGGCACCAGATCACAATCGAAACCTCATATTAGAGGCACGACATATACAGGACAGCACGATAAACAGCACATTGCTACAACTTCCTATAATTATAGAAGGCGCAAAGGCAAGAGAGGGCACATTTTCTACTGTATCGCCACAAGTACCGTTTTTCATCCTTAGAGACCCTCCTGGCGATGGTAGTTATAGCTACTTAGAAGAAAGCTCTACCAATGAGATGACACTTGGTTTTTCTATTCTAAAAGGAGGAAGTGTGAATATTTGGCGAAAGGCGAGAATGGGTGTTGATTTTTCTTCCGGTGCAGGAGTAACCACCAATAACAAAGTATGGGGTGACATCGGAAGACAGACGACAGTATCTGCTTCTTATACTCGTTCGGCTGAAGCCAAACTTAGCTTCACACATAGAGCGGAATATAAAACCAGTGCTTCTGATGATCCAGCTGTCATCGGTTCAGGTGGTGATTTATATGTGGGCGCAGCTATGATATTGAAATATGCTAAGTCTGATGTGATCACTTTTGATAAGGACTTATGTCAAGCAGTGAAAACAGTAGAGTTTATGATGGGAGATGCTGAGATGAGTACTAAGTTCTTCTATACCGACTATCATATCAGGCATACTGAGATACCAGATCTTGAGGATCTAAGAGACGCTCAGACAGATCAGGCAGAGATAGACTACTACCAAGATCAGATAGATGTCTGGAATCAAACCTTGGAGCTCAATCAGCAATTAAAAGAAGATGCTGAAGCTGCAGATGCATCCACTCCTTCCGATAACAAGCAGGTGAATGGTAATGTCTCTTGGTCAGGAGAGACGTCACAAGAATATTCAACCACAACAACCTCTTCTGTTAGAGCAGGGATAGAATTCAATCTTGAAATCAACCGAGAACTTTCTGTTGAACTAGGATATGAAGTGGCAGGCAAAGGCAGATCGGGTGGTGCATCAATACGAACCCGTATGGAAGTTGGGGCAAGTGCTTTTGGCGAGACACTTTCATCTCGGACGACGGGATTTGTGCTTACAGATGACGACAAGGAAGATCGGTTTGTAACAAAGATCTTGAAAGATCCTGTTTATAATGTTCCTGTATTTAGAAATGAAGTCTCAGTCACCAGTTGCCCACATGAGTATGACACTGCTCCGATCGATGGTCCAGATCTACAAGCCCTTAATCCAGTAGAAGTCAATATTCCCCCTGATGGAAATGCAGGGTTTACACTTCGTCTTACAAATCTCAGTCAAGACGAACAAACGAGATCTTATTATGTCGATATCGTACAAGGCAGCAATCCTCATGGAGCCAATATCAATGCAAGCTTTCCGCTCTTTTATGAGGATGTGGAATATGATGAAAGTATAGATCAGTTTATTTCAATTTCCCGACTCGGTGCGGACCAGAGTATTTATAGTTATGAAGGAATAGAATTCATCGC
>CALHUZ010000539.1 GCA_938039305.1 uncultured Saprospiraceae bacterium | reverse complement strand
TTAGGATGGAGAGTCGGATGGGAGATAGCTCTAAGGAATACATGGAAAATAGAAGCAAGAGTTAGGCCTAATATTGAAAATCTGGTTGAGCCCTTTGAACTGTCAGATGATGTGGTGATCCCAATCGGAGATTATAAATTCTTAGGCTATGAAGTGGAGGCTACAACTCCGATGACTGGTCAGGTGTCTGTGATGATGGAAGCTGGAACAGGGGCGTTTTATGATGGCACAAGAACGAGTGTGGCCCTAACTCCAACCTTCAATCTTTCGTCTTCTTTAGAATTCTCTGCTACATACGAATATAACAACGCAACTTTCGCAATACGAGACCAAGAGTTGAACTTTCACTTGGCGAGAGTCAAGGCTTTATATATGTTTAGCACGAAGCTTTCTGTTGCCGCGCTGGTTCAATATAACAACCAAAGCAAGACCTTCTTAGGCAATATGAGGCTTAGATATAACCCCGCCGAAGGCAATGATCTTTTCATCGTATATAATGACGATCTAAATAGTGACAGATTTAGAGAAACACCTACACTTCCGACAACCAATCAGCGATCTATACAGTTGAAATACTCGTACACCTTTAGGTTATGACATTTGGCGAAAGCCAGTCGATAGTTAAGTATAAAGTGAAAGTATGAGAGAGATCAAAACAGTCCCAAGATTAGAGTCCTTCAAGAGAGCTTTTAGTTTCGTGGATAATCCGATTCCTGTTATCGATGAGGCCATCGAGAAGTATGGAGACACTTACTACACCCAGATCATAGGAGGGCGAAAAATTGTGATGTCCATCGAGCCGAAGTTCGCTCAGCACGTCCTGCAGAAGGGCAACAAGAAGTATCAAAAATCAGAAATTCAAACAGATTCTCTTGGTAAGTATGTTGGTATGGGGTTGCTTACTGCAAATGGTGACTACTGGCTTCGACAAAGAAGATTGATACAGCCCAGTTTTCATAAGGCCAAGTTGGCTTCCCTTGTGAGTATCATGGAAGAAGAGATCAAAAGTCACATGGATGAACTGAAAGTTAAGGTTCAGGGACATGATGAGTTAGATATCTCCGAGGCTATGATGGAGCTAACCATGAAGGTGGTCTCCAAGGCTCTCTTTAGCACAGGCATAGACGAAAGTCAAATCAAAGAATTAGGGCACTCTATTAATGCTTTGCAAAAGCATATTGTTAAAGAAGTAAGGCTCCCGATTTTTAGTTGGTGGAGAAAGTTAAATGGTAGTGCAAGTGCAGCGAATAAGATTGCTGCAGAGACAAAACAAATTCTTCAAGATGTACTTGATCTTAGAAAAAGTCAACCTGAAATAGTACATAATGACCTGCTGGATATGCTGCTTCATTCTAAGTATGAAGATACTGGAGAAGGGATGACGGATACACAGATTCTTGATGAGGCTATTATACTATATGTGGCAGGTTATGAGACGACGGCTAATACTTTAGCCTGGGCGCTTCATGCACTTAGGGAAGAGTCTTCAGTGTATGCACAATTAGAAAAAGAAATTCAAGAAGGACCTGAAGGTTATAGCATGGAGTCATTGATGAAGCCGGACTACTTGAGTCAGGTGATAGAAGAGACCATGCGCAAATATCCAGCCGCTTGGATACTTGATAGGATCGCTCTTGAAGATGATGAGATAGATGGTGTGAAGATAAGCAAAGGGGACCTAGTTGGCCTATATGTTTTTGGTGCACATCGCAATCCAAAGATCTGGAAAAAACCAAGTCAGTTTGATCCTGATAGATTTGACCCTGAGGCAAAAAAGCATATAGAAAGTTATGCGTTTTATCCATTTGGAGGAGGGCCGCGGATGTGTATTGGATATCATTTTGCTATGATTGAGATGAAGATAGCATTGGCAGAGTTTCTAAAAAGGTTTAAGCTGCCAGCACCTACAGGTAAGGAACCTGACTTGCTGCCACTTATCACATTGAAGCCGAAGACGAACGTGAAGATGGCTCTAGAATTGAAGTAGAATTTAGACGCTGCTTTCGACTCCTGTCAATCAGCCGTTTGAATTGTGAATTATTTGCGAAATATGCCGGTTGAGCGTAGTCGAAACCAAACATTTATTCCCACTTTCTAAACACCATTTTGAGCAAAATTAGAATTCCAATTAAGCAGCCTATAAGTGTTAGCGTGTAAGGTGTGTATTGTGGATCTCCGATGAATTTGTTGTCGTATTTGATAGTGTAATAGTCATTACAATTAGGATAGTTCTCCTTCATGAAGTCCAATTTCTCTTGTGTGTTCACTTTTAGTTGTTCTGGATCTTCTGGGCATTGAGAATAACCGTGCGTTAGTGTAGAAATAAAGATCAAAAGAATTAATGCCATTCTGTATTTCATCGGTATACTTTTTTGTTCAACCACATGCCGATCACATAAACTAAGAAGGACATCGCGCCTATAAACATCGCTTCATTCAGGAGTACTTGGATGCCCCATTCTGAGAAAAAGTCAGCTGCGCCTAATGGTGAAACTTGAATCACTCGCCAAGGCAAGAAGTATCGCTCATCTGTAAATGGATAAAAGAATGCTACTCCGGCACCACCGTTGGTCAATGCATCAAGTAGGCCATGGCTGATGGTAGCGATAGCATAATAACAACAGATCAGATATTTGTGTGATTCCTTGCGGTGGAAAAGAGTAATCAAAATGATAGCCCATACGAGACCAAAGACTAAAGAATGCGTAATTCCTCGATGTCCCAATATGTGGTCATCTGAAATGCCAAACTTAAAGCAAAGCACATCTATGTCTGGTATGATAGAAGAGATGATACCCAAGACCAAGATCTTGCGAGTCATTATTTTCTTTGGATGGACCTTAGATAATGCCCAAGCCGCTGCTGCATGCCCGAATGCTGATGCCATGTTTTTACTTGTTCCATCCAAAGTACAAAGTAATTATTGTACTCCTTATTTGCAGATGTTGAACATGTTCACTAACTCGCAGTAGGAAGATCATAAGACTATGTCTAAGTTAGAATTCTTAATGCCCCAGATGGGTGAAAGTATCACTGAAGCCACGATCATCTCGTGGAGTAAAGACTTAGGTGATATCATAGAAGAAGATGAGAC
>CALHUZ010000538.1 GCA_938039305.1 uncultured Saprospiraceae bacterium | reverse complement strand
AGTCATTATATTCAGATGTCTCTGTAGGGACCAATACATTGAAAGTATCTGCGCCACCTGCTAATAAGATACATACAATTGCCTTATAATCATCTGCAGCGCCTATGATATGTGGCCTTGCTGCAGCTGTATTAATCATTCCAAGATTCAGCGCAGTAGATAAGAATGAGGTAGATCCGATCGCAGCGCAACTGGCTTGACCTAAAAAAGAACGTCTTGAGAGTTTATGTTTATGCATAAGTGATTTGTATTTTATTCATCATTATTATGATGAATTAGCTTATCTATTAATTAGAAATTCAGGAGCGCTCATGACCAGATAAATCGCGACTCTAACCCTTTCATCTAAGTCCTCTTCATCGCCACTTGGAAATTCCTTTAAAGCGTCGATTATAATCTGTTGCGTTCTTTGAGTCAGTCGGCCATGAGCCAACACAAGGCTTAATCTATCAACTAATTCATGGATCATCAGAGATCAACCGACAGATGAGTGGAGACTTTACGGAGATGAGGTTGTACCTGAAAATGAAAAAGCTTACTTCCAATTATCAGACGAGATCGCTTTGGCTGAGGATGATAGACTCCATGAACTGGTAGATAGACTAAGCCTTGTGTTAGCTCATGGGCGACTGACTCAAAGAACACAACAGATTATAATCGACGCTATAAAGGAATTTCCAAGTGGCGATGAAGAGGAACTAGATGAAAGGGTTAGGGTGGCGATATATCTGGTTATGAGCGCTCCTGAATTTCTAATTAATAGATAAGCTAATTCATCATAATAATGATGAATAAAATATAAATCACTTATGCACAAACATAAACTCTCAAGACGTTCTTTTTTAGGTCAAGCCAGTTGCGCTGCGATCGGATCTACCTCATTCTTATCTACTGCGCTGAATCTTGGAATGATTAATACAGCTGCAGCAAGGCCACATATCATTGGCGCTGCAGATGATTATAAGGCCATTGTATGTATCTTATTAGCAGGTGGCGCAGATACTTTCAATGTATTGGTCCCTACAGAGACATCTGAATATAATGACTACTTGGCGACTCGATCTTCATTGGCATTGAGCAATGACTTTAGCCAAGGTGAGTTATTGCCACTTAACTATAATGACGCAGGTAGAACATTTGCTGTTCATGGAGGTATGTCTCGAGTGCGTGACATGTTTGACGCAGGTACTCTTTCTTTTGTTTCTAATATCGGAACACTCATCGAACCTATAAGCAATAAGAGCGAGTATGATTCTGGGATGAAGAAACTACCGCTTGGACTTTACTCTCACAGTGATCAGATCATGCAGTGGCAGACATCTGTACCACAGGATAGATCTGCATTTGGAGTAGGAGGCAGGATGGCTGATTTGCTCGGAGATATGAACTCAATCCCGGAGATCAGTATGAATATATCTCTTGATGGGAAGAATAGATTCCAATCAGGTCAGCAGACACTTGAGTATTCTATTAATAATAATTCGACTCCAGAGAATATAGGTATTGATGGATTACCATCATGGTATGGCAATTCTGGCTTTCTTAATCAGACAAAGGATAATGCTATAGCGAGCATGGCTGAAGATGTATACTCTAATGTTTTTCAAAAGACATATGGAGAGCTTACTCGTCAGTCAAAAGAAAGTATAGAAGTCTTTTCATCAGCACTTGGTAAAGGAGAACCTTTGAACACAGTTTTTTCAGATACGAATCTCAGCAATGATCTTAGTATGATGGCTAAAGTGATCAACGTGCAGCAGCACTTAGGTGCGAAGCGTCAGATCTTCTTTACAACCTTCGGAGGTTGGGACCATCATGATGATGTATTGGCCCGTCAAGGTGCTATGCTTCCTGTATTAAGTAATGCCTTAGGTGAGTTCAATGACTCACTTGTCGAAATGGGCTTACAGGATAAGGTGACGACTTTTACAATTTCTGATTTTGCAAGAACATTAACCAGTAATGGAAACGGTTCTGATCATGCTTGGGGTGGCAATCAGATGATCATGGGAGGAGCAGTCAAAGGAAGCGAAATATATGGAGATTATCCATCCCTAAATCTTGGCTCTGGTAATCAGCTCAACTTAAACGAGCGTGGCAGAATGCTCCCTACTACTTCAGTGGATGAGTTCTATGCGGAGATTGCTTTATGGTACGGAGTAAGTCCTAATGACTTGAGTTATATCCTTCCTAATATTTGCAATTTTTATGACACTTCTTGCCCTTCTGGACCACCTGCTGACTATGCACCAATAGGAATGTTTAAATCACTGTAGAATCCAACATCAATGAATCAACATATTATAAAATATATTTTTCTAATTATAGCTTGTCTATATATTTCAGAATCTTTCGGACAGGCCTGTGTGGGCACCGCTGGCGAGGTGACTTGGTCCTACTGGAGGGAGTTGCCGGATGATGAGTTTGGAGAGATGTATGCTCATCAATACTATCCATCAAGACCTGATGGAAGTAGAATCATCAGTTCAGTACAATCACCAGAGAACTTTGATAATAACTTCGGTTCTGTGATCAAAGGTTTCATATCGGTTCCATCCACTCAGAACGTCTTGTTCAATATCACAGGTGATGATGACGTTCGATTCTATTTGAGTACAGATGAACTGCCTGCTAATGTTCAAATGGAAGCTTCTATAACAGGATGGACAGGCCGCGATGAGCACGACAAGTATCCCGAGCAAAGCTCACGCTCTATAAATTTGGTAGGAGGAGCATATTACTACTTCGAGCTACATCATATCGAAGGAGGAGGTGGAGATCATTGTGGTCTTTATTGGAAAAATAATTTGACAGGGCAGACTGTATGGAATTATGTCTCAAGTCAGTACATCGCATCCGTAGGTTGTTTGCCAGATATTTGCCCAGAGCGAGGAGAGGCTTGTGATGATGGCGACGCAAGTACTGTGGATGATCAACAAGATGGATATTGTAATTGTGTAGGAGGAAAAACAAATCAGAATAATTGTATCGGAGAGCGCTCCACTATAGAGGCTTATTATTATGATGGTACGCCTGGAGGTGATCTTTCGGACTTGTATATGGATCCTAACTTTCCGGCTATGCCACAACGATATGAAAAGTTAGACATGTTTGGTGTGTCTAATCGGATGGTAGCGGATTCATTTGGTACATTGATTCAGGCATATCTAACCGTTCCCGTATCTGGAAACTATGAGTTTAATGTTACGGCTAATGTCGAGGCCATATTTTTTATAAGCAGTGGAGAGGATCCTACGTTAAAGCAAACACATCAGATACTCACTTCGAATAGTACAGGCACTACAGAACACGATAAATATATCTATCAGTCTACTGCTCCTTTATATTTAGAAAAGGGTAAGTACTATTATATAGAGATGAATCATAAAGAGTCATCTTATACGGAGCACTTCAGCATTTTTTGGAAGACTCCTTTTAGAGTAGACGATCACTGGAAGCGATTGCCTGCTTTTTATATATATGACTATGACTGTGAGATATCATGTATGCCACAGGGAGTCTTGTGTGATGATGGTGATCCCTTCACTAACAATGATGCCTTTGATGCTAATTGTAATTGTGTAGGAATACCTTGTAGTGGACCAGATTGCCTTGACAGACAAGCGAGCTATGTGCCGTATCCGGAATGTGGTCTTACTGATCAATTAGATAATATAGCAGATGCTTCATGGTTATCCTGCGCCACGTCGCCTTCGCCCAAAGCTTCATATGGCAATAAGCATTGGCTTCAATATGATCTTGGGAAAGAACATAGGATATGGAATTCGCAAGTGTGGAATTACAATGTATCCGGAGATACACAAGAGGGCTTTCAAGAAGTGATGATTGACTACTCTTTAGATGGTGTTAGTTGGACTAATCTGGGTAATTATAATTGGTCGCAGGCAACAGGTGACTCTGAGTATTCAGGATTTTCGGGCCCAGATTTTGGTGGTGCACAGCTAAGGTATATTTTAGTGACGGCTATGGATGGAGAGAATGGTTGTCGAGGGATTAGTAAGATGACATTTGCGTCACGTGCATGTGGAGTAGCAGGAGAAACATGTGATGATGGTAACGTCAATACTAACAATGACGTCTTTGATAATAATTGCAATTGTATAGGAGATGCACTATCGTTTAACAACTGCGGAAGAGATACCTTGATGCTTGGAGATAGTTCTTTGTCATTGATGAGTTATTCCGCGATCAAATTTATAAATTCTAATAGCGACCTTTCAAATGGATCCGATGTCACATTTATGGCAAATGAATCGATTGAACTCGGGCAAGGGTTTGAAAGTGCAACAGGTGCTATATTAACTATTAAGATAGATGACTGTACGCAGACTCAATCTTTAGTATCGCCCAAAGGAATTAGGAATCTAAAGGATCAAATGCAAGAGCAACCCATTATAATTATGAGATCAGATGAGACTGATCAACAGGTTATAGGATTTCATGTCAGCGAGCCAGGGCAGGTTGTCTTGGAGGTATTAGACAATGATGGACTTGTTATAAGTCAATTGGTCAATAATCAAATAGCTAATGCCGGGTACTATACAAAGCGCATCAGAACAGCCAAGTTCGATCGCTTGACTTATGTGGTAAGACTAAAATCTAAAAGCGGAGTATATAAAGAGGTCTTAGTTGTCGATCAGAAATAAGTAGCTCATTTTATAAAATATAAAAGAGGTCATCGAGTATTTATTCGATGGCCTTTTCTCTTTTTATGCTTTAAGAGTGTCATCTAACAGTCATTTTCTATAGGCAATTGTCAAGTACCTATCAACTCCTTAAGTATTCTGTGACCCTCCTCCTTATATCAGTCTAAAGATTGAATACAAAAGCATAGCATAACAAATAATTTTTACAACCCTTTATTAAATTAACAACCTGTAATAACAAAGATGAGAGAAATATGAGATTGAGTCCTCGCTTCTCGTTTTTGTAAAGACACCCTTTTCCGATTTACAACCTGTATTCAAAAAGTATTTTTAACGTACCCATAAGAGAGATTAACTTTGTTAATCTCTCTTTTTTATTTGTAGG
>CALHUZ010000537.1 GCA_938039305.1 uncultured Saprospiraceae bacterium | reverse complement strand
TGCCCCCATCATTCCCATTGTTCTCGCACGTTCCATCTACAACAACAGGAGTTTGTGGTGCCGTATCAGCTAGTCAAATTCAATCTTCTAATTGGATACATAAGAAAGGTGCGTTAGAGGTAACTGTTGGCCATCTTTAGAGATGGCTGACGGTTCCTCTTTCGTTTTTGTTATAGAAACAGGAGAACTTGTAATCTATAATTTATCGGCCGCCTCAACAAGCCAATCTTAATTTCCTTCCTTCCTTTGAAATGATTTACTAAATAGTAAAAACAAAACTCCGCAAAGTAACCACGCAGGTAATGTTACGAATGAGAGAAATATATCAAATTGAATAGATATAAAATAGAATAAGCCGAAACTGATAGCCCATGCTAAAATAACTGACTTGTTAAAATTGATCTTGAAAACCTCTGCGTAGTTTTTAGTAATTCCCGCTTTTTTATGAAAGAAATGTTCAAAGACAATCACAGCACCAAATGGTGCCAGGATAAATCCATATAAAGCAACAAAATCCAATAATTTCATTGCGAATGCAGGGAAAAGTCCTGCTATTGTTGCCACTGTTCCTGCCAATATTGTTACCCAAAAAGTAGATAGCTTAGGCATTAAAGCTTGAAAGGCTAACCCAGCACGATAAATTGTTGGATTGGCCGTCGTCCATCCAGCTAATACTACGGCTATGATGCCAAAAATCCCGATCGCATTGTATGCCAATGGGCCTGGTGCAACGGGAGGGGCTTCTCCATTAGAGAGAAATGTCATGGCTTCTGGAGACTTTAGATATACAGCATATAATAACGCGGCGGAAATCCATGCTAAGTAATGCCCAACATACATCCCTGCGGCTGTTGTCCATCCTGAACTGGATTTTTTTGCAAAACGAAATACCGAAAGATCAGACATCCCTATGTGCATTGCCGCGTTGCAAAACCAAGACCATATAAGAACGTGCCAAAAAGTATATTTCAATTGCCCTGGAAATGGCTCAGATCCTTCTCCCCAAATATTCCAGAAATCCGTAAAATTCTTTACCCCTAATTGTCCAAGTGCAACTATTCCACAAGCAATAAATGCAAGTACTATAATCGGCGACATCAAGTTGGCAGCTTTAGAGACTGTATCATATCCTCTTGCAGCTATTAAAGATATCACTGCCCCAACCATGATTACAATGAGTATCCATGTCATACCATTGGGCATCGTATCTGTCAATTTTGGCATTTCCATATTGAAAGGTATGCCTACCGCTGTCGCCGAGACTGTGATCATGGCCCCAGCCAAAAAACAAAAGAGAATCCCATTTGCCAGATTGTAACCAATAACCAGATTTTTTCCACATATCTTTTCAAGCTGATAGTAAAGTGTCAACCGGTTTTTTACTGCAATTTCAGCAGTTAAAAACCTCCAACTAAGTACAGCTAATAAGTTACCTAACAACAACCCTACAATTAAATCAAAAGCGCTGACACCAGCTGTAAGAAACAATGGACCTATCATAAACTCCGTACCCGCAGCATGCTCGCCAGCATACATGCCAAGAAAACTTTTCCAACTTTTTAAATTTGATTCAGGAACTGGAGTTCTTTCAAACTCTCCGCTTTGTACCTTTTTATTTTCCGTATCAACTTTAACTTGACTCATTTTTGATTCGTTTCTTAATTATTAATAAGGTGACTAGATAGGTCCTCCACCCTCTCACAGCACAATTGATCCATAACTTGTTTAAACTGCGTTTTTAACATTGATATGGTATGATCACCTCCCCTTTTTCCTAAGGCGCCACATCCGTATAAAAAAGACCTTCCCATAAAAGTAAACTTGGCCCCACTTGCCATAGTTCTCGCTATATCTGGACCCGATCTTAACCCACTGTCCATCATTATTTCAATTTGTTCACCATACTTCCCATTGATTTCCAACAGTGAATTTATAGTGGATTGTGCCGCATCGAGTTGCCTCCCACCATGATTAGAAATAATGATACCATCAAAACCCATGCGGATCGCGTCTTGGGTATCCTGCTCGGATGCTACACCTTTAAGTACCAATTTACCTTTCCATTTGTCACGGATAGGTTTTATGCGTTCTTCATTCAGACGACCAGAAAAAGTCTTGTCCATAAAATGACCCAACTGTCTTAGATTTAGACCCTCTGGAGTATATGGTCTTAGTGTTTCAAATGTAGGCTGGCCATACCTTAAGGTTTGTAGCGCCCAAGTCGGCTTACCTAAGATCTGCATTATGTTTGTTAGAGACATTTTGGGTGGTAAAGCCAGACCATTACGTATGTCTCTTGGACGATATCCAAAAGTAGGTACATCGCAAAGCAAGACTAAGACAGGACATCCTGATGCTTCAGCGCGATTGATAATATCGTCTCGTAGACGATCTTCTACGGGATTGTACAACTGAAACCATGCGTTTCCTTCAGTCAATTCGCTGGCCCTTTCTATGTTCATTGTCGTAACCGTACTAAGGATAAATGGAATATTATGCGCAAACGCAGCTCTCGCCAATATCTCAGGAGAGTTTGGCCACATCAATCCTTGAAGACCCACAGGGGCAATGCCAAAGGGTGCATCAAACTCCATTCCAAGCACCTTGGTTTTTGTCGAACAAATTCCACTGTTTCTCAAATACCTCGGTTGTAGTTGAATTTGTCTAATATCAGCTGTATTGCGAGAAATACTTACATCTTCATTACAACCACCATCTAAATATTCAAATGCGAATTTAGGTATACGACGTTTAGCCTTATTTCTCAAATCGTCCATCGAAGGATATGCTGTATGGAACCCTATCGCCATATCAATAATTATTTAAGAATAAATGGAATATGTTTTTTCAACGAATAATTTTTCTTTAAAAATTTGGAATTCAACTTTGATTGAGAAATAACAATCGCCGCACCTAATGCAGAACCTAATGAAGAGTCAGTCGTTCTAAGTTGCATATCTTCGAGATAGTGTGATAATAGTTTAACGAATAGTTCATTATCACTAAATCCTCCATCAATATATATTCTATTGACCTCATCATCTCCTATTGCAATTTTAATACTGTCAACTTGAAGTAATACAAGTTCGATCATCAATTGATGATAGGCATATTCAAAAGAATCATACGGAATAATCGTTTGCTCAGGCATTTTCTTAGCTTCGATACCATTCCATTTAAAACAGTGATTGAACCCCATGATGATCTTAGAATATATCGTTGGATCAAATTTGACTGATTTATAGTAGTCAGCTGATACGTTAAAATGTTTAGAAAGATATTTTGTTTGTAAATTATGCTCGTTACCAAGAAACAAACGCGAAGACCTAACCGACTTTCCATCAACACGCATAAAGTTGATACATTTTTTCTGGACATCTTCCTCTGTCAGATTTTGCTTGATAAAAGGATTTAAAGCAATACTCCAAGTCCCAGTAGAAACAAGTATAAATTTCTTTTTGACGCTACGTACATATGGTAGTAAGGCCGATGAGCTATCATGGATGCCGACACCGATTTTTATTTGCTTCCCACTATAATTCATGTTAATGCTAGTTCCAGTGGAAACTATTGGAGCTAATATTTTGTGGATGCCTTCGGCGTATACCCAGTCGTGATAGTCTTTTTTCTGATAATCCCATAAACCAGTATGACAACCAATACTTGTATACTCACTTATTGGAATACCTGTGAAAATATAACTTATATACTGTGGGAGATGAAGAGAATATTTGATTTTTTTAAATAATTCTGGTTTTGCATATTTTAACCAATATAATTGCAGACCAGAATTCAACATTTCTAAGTAATGGGAGCCAGTGGCAAGAGTAAACTCGTTCTGAGGCCCATATTTCTCAAAGAAAGATTGGGTTATCGAATCATCTAAAGGTTTTGTGTAATCATATAAAGGGGTTAGAACTTCTCCATTTTCATCTAAATGCACAAAACTCGCACCATAGGTGGAAAAATTAATAGCAGTAATATTGTATTTCCGCTCCTCCAGTATTTTGCCAAACAAGTCCTTTAGCCAAGTCTGCAATGCATCGAGATCTTCAGAGGGATATCCATCTTCGTCTTCTATTAATTTAAAACGATTATATGCGCGGTAGACTTCTTTATAATTGGCATCAAAAAGAAAGAACTTTTTATTGGTCTTCCCTATGTCGAAAACAGCCGTAATTTCACTTTTCATTGTGAAAATTATAAACCTGATGCTACTGAATCAATACCCCGCTCTTTTATTAATTCATTGCGCACTTTCAATTGCCTATATCCATGCAAAGGGTTTAGTGCTCCTCCGGCCATAAGCCTAGCTTCTTTAAGTAATGGTCGCACATCTGTACGAAAGGCGTCTTGAAGTATTTCTTGACTTTTTACTACATCATGACTTAATTGAGCCTCTTCTAAAAGATTCTGATCTACTAGTAAGGCCTTAGCATGAGCTTCTTGTATTGCTTCCAAAGACTGAATTAAGTCCTCCAAAGGATCTTTGATATTGTGACTTGCGTCTATCATCCAGGCCGGATATGGATTCTGTGGATTATTTTCTATACCATATACCAAAGCATTAAATATTAAAAATAGTGAATAGGGTTTTATGCTTCCTACTGTTAAGTCATCATCACCATACTTGCTATCATTAAAATGAAATCCACCAAGCTTGCCTTTTAGCATTAAAGTAGCTACGATTTGCTCAATATTCGTATTTGGCAAGTGATGTCCTAAATCTACTAACGTGTATGCTTTCTCCCCACATTCATTTGCTAACATGAGTGAAGTACCCCAATCTTGGATCACCGTACTATAAAAGTTAGGTTCATATGGTTTGTACTCGATAAATAGTTTCCAATCATCTGGAAGCGACTTATATATGCTAATCAAACTATCTTGAGTATGTTGCAGTGCCTTTTGAAAGTTAGTCTGCCCTGGAAAATTTGACCCATCGGCTAACCAAACCGTCAAGCTTTTAGACCCCAACTTCTCTCCGATTTGAATCACCTCTTTGTTGTGTTCTATGGCTTGATCCCTGACAGCCTTTTCTACATTACTCAAAGATCCATACTTATATGTCTCAGTAGCATTCACCTGATCTTGAAATGTATTCGAGTTGACTGCGTCAAATACAAGGCCGTGAGAGTTGGCTAATTCTTTGATTGAACTATAGTCTGTAGGAATGTCCCATGGAATATGTATGGATATGGCTCCTGCTGATTGAGTTAACTTATGCAAGAGTCCAACATCATCAATCTTTTGAGACAGTGTTGCTGGCTCTCCTTTATAACCAAATCGACCAAATCTCGTCCCCCCAGCTCCCAGAGCCCAACTGGGAATAGCCACTTGAAAATCTGATACTTTCTTTAAAATAGAATTTACATCATGCCCTCCCTTTTGGAGTATTCCAGCTAAAAAATCAAATCTACTCGCATGTTCTTTTATACCACTTCGATTTATTTCCTCAACATGATTGTTATCTATTCTCATTCCTATATTTTAATGTTATTCTGTAGATATGCGATGTAAAGACAAAACATCATCGTACGAATGCATTAGCCATTCCTCCATCTACATTTATAATGTTTCCAGTAGATTTATCTAATATACCAACAAGTGAAAACACCCCATTAGCAATATCCTCAGGATAAATGATGTCATTAAGTAAGTTTCTTTTTGCGTAATGTGCAGGAAGCTCTTCTACTGTTATCCCATGTGCCTTAGCACGTCCTTCAGCCCATGCTCCTTCCCATATTTTGCTCCCAACTATGACACCATCAGGATTTACTGTATTGACCCTTATCTTATCTTGTCCGAGTTCTGCAGCCAATAATCGAGTCATGTGTTGTTGCGCCGCCTTAGAAGTTCCATAACCTACATTATTAGGCCCTGATACTAAGCCATTCTTACTTGCAATACTTATGAAGTCACCTCCTAAGCCTTGTTTCCGCATAATAGCAACAGCTTGTTGTGCAAGTACAAATTGCCCCTTCACCAACACATTCTGAAGTATGTCCCAATCTGCTATACTTGTATCTTCAAGTGGTTTTGAAATGGCTAATCCTGCGCTATGAACAACTATATCTACACCACCATATTCTAAGCAGGCTTTTTTAAATGCTTGGGCTATTGACTCACATTGAGTAACATCACAAACTGCATAACTTGCGACATCTTTGCCAAATGATTTCATTGATTCAATCAATCGATCTTCATCAATGTCGGTTAGTATAACATTGGCTCCTTCTTCTGCCAATTTCTCAGCTATTGCCTTACCGATACCTCCACCGGCTCCGGTAACCAACGCCACCTTCCTGGATAAGGGCTTTTCTTTAGGCATACGCTGTAGTTTAGCCTCCTCCAGTAACCAATATTCGATATCAAATGCTTCTTGTCTTGGCAAAGATGTGTACTCAGTGATAGCCTCTGCTCCACGCATTACATTGATTGCATTGACATAAAACTCATTCGCCACACGAGCGGTTTGTTTGTTTTTTGCAAAACTAAACATACCGACGCCTGGATAGATGATAATGACCGGATTGGCATCTCTTACCGCAGGACTGTTAGCTCGCTTATGTTGGGTATAGTATTCTTGATATTCCTTTCTATACTGCTCAAAAGCAGGTTTAAGTTTGTCAAGAATGGCTACTGTATCACTCAGGTTTTCATCCGTACCTAATTCTAAAACCAGCGGTTGAATCTTCGTTCTCAAGAAATGATCAGGGCATGATGTACCCATTGGAGCTAAACGAGCCAAATCATTACTGTTGATATATTCAAGAACCACATCGTCATCATTAAAATGACCAATCATTCGGTTTTCTGAAGAACACAATCCTCGCAACAATGGCATGAGTTGCGCAGCTGTTTCTAAGCGCGCTTCTTTGGGTAGACTTTGTATTTTTTGCCCACCAAAAACTTTCTCTTTCTTGCTTATTTTCTTCTGGATATACTCAGAAGCTCTCTCAATGACTTCTAAGCTATTTATATAGCATTCATATGAAGTGTCTCCCCAAGTAAATAATCCATGACTGCCTAAAACGATACCACGAATACCAGGATGCTCATTCAGGCATTTCTCTAATTGTAGCCCTAAATCAAACCCTGGCCGCTGCCATGGGACCCATCCCATCGTATCTCCCCATATCTCCTGGGTCACTTTTTTACTATCCTTTGCAGCAGCCACTGCAATGAGCGCATCTGGGTGCAAATGATCAATATGTTTGAAAGGTAACAATCCATGCAGTGCCGTATCTATTGAAGGGGCTCTACTGTCTAAGTCATAGATGCAATGGTAAAACAGACCAACCATGCGATCTTCATCTGCTAATCCTTGATAAGTGTTTTTAAGATTCCTTAACCTTTCTGTATATAAACCAGCTATCCCTGTCTTTGTAAGAGTACCAATATCCCCTCCTGACCCTTTAATCCACATGACTTCGACATCTTCAGCGGTCAACGGATCCTTTTCTATGGTTTTACAACTGGTATTCCCTCCGCCATAATTAGTTATTCTTAAGTCGGATCCCAATATATTAGATCTGTATAGAAATAGTCCTACCTCGTCGCCTTGGAGATCCGCAGCTTTCTTATCGTCCCAGAGGTAGTTCACATAATTAAATTTATTTTTCATATCTAATTTTTAATAATCACCTTTTTCATATATAGATTGCCAAAATAAATAGAAGTACCTCTTAGTCTGTCCTGTACTATCCCGACATATAAAAATCCACTGCCAAACTATCCATTTGGTCTTAATTCCTTGTACATTTCGATTGTAAGTTCCAATAGCAAAAGATTTAATCCGATGGAGGTATCTAAGTTCATTAGCATTGATAAAGACTCAAGAAAACCTAAATATCAACAAATAGTTGATTCCACTATTTTTAATATTTCCAATGGCCGGCTAAGTATGGAGCAAAAGATTCCTTCTATAAATATGCTTAGCGAGACTTTCGATCTATCAAGGGACACCGTTGAAAAAGCTTATAACATTTTAAAAGAACGTAAAATTATCACCTCGATTCGAGGAAAGGGATTTTATGTGGCTCGCACTCAGCTCATATCCAAAATCAATATACTCATTCTGATCAATAAGCCCAGTTCTTACAAAATGCAGATCTATAATTCATTCATTAATAGAATTGGAGGGGTGGCTCATACTGATTTGAATATCTATCATTGTGATGAGCGTCTGTTTCTTGAGTTCTTGAAAAAATATCAAAATGCCTATGACTACTATATCATAATGCCCCATTTTAAGTCGGAAACCTTGGCTCATAAAAGTACTTCCAGTGCCATTGATGAAGAGTTAGAAAAGATACCAAAAGAAAAGCTGTTGATTATTGACAACAAGTTATCAGGTGACAAAAGCTTTAAAGGTGTTTATCAGGATTTTGAAAACGATATTTATAATGCCCTTAACGAAGGGTTGGAGAAAATTAAAAAATACAAACGCTTAATCATCGCCTACCCTACCTCATCAGTCTATCCTTATCCCAGAAGAATATCTCAAGGCTTCCGTAAATTTTGTAACCAACACCAACTTAAGTTTGAGGTATTGGAAGAAATATTCGAGGATATGATATTAAAAAAGGGAGACCTTTTTATAACAATCACAGAGTCTGACCTCGTTAATTTAATTAATTTAATAAGAGAAAATGAATATGAAATTGGCCAGGATATCGGTGTCATTTCATATAACGAAACTCCTCTTAAAGAACTGTTAGGCATAACCGTGATTTCTACCGATTTCAAGCAAATGGGTGAAACTGCCGCAGATATGATCCTTAATAAAGAAAATAAAATGGTTAAGAACCCATTCCGGTTCATAGATCGCGATTCTATTTAAACTTTACCTTTGTAACGGCTATCATCATCCAACATCGAGATGCATTCTTGGGACTAAGATTTATAATTAAATCCACAGGATAGTACAGGATGCTACTTCATCTAATTCCCGTTATACTAGTAATATTTTAAACCAGTACTTCCTTAACTATTACCTCCAACTACCCTGGCAAGTAATACAGATATGTAAATACATGTTGCGTAGTACCTAAAAAATATGAGCTCATTTTTTCTATGTATAAAATTCTCCTTTCATATTGCATAGTCCTAATCTTTTCTGCTTGTCTATCTAATAACAAGCAAAATGATCCTAATACAGAGTCAAGTATAGATGACAAAGTATCTGCTCTTCTTGATAAAATGACTATAGAAGAAAAAATAGCAGAAATGACTCAAGATGCCCCTGCCAATGATAGATTAGGCATCCCATTTATGAAGTTTGGTGAGGGCCTTCATGGATTATGGTATGATGGGGTTACTGTGTATCCACAAGCGATCGCATGTGGTTCTACCTGGGAGCCTGAACTCATTAAAAAAATGGCTGCACAGACAGCCATTGAAGCGCGTGCACTTAATATAACTCACTGCTATTCTCCCAATTTAGATGTTATTTCCGGAGATGCTAGATATGGAAGAGTAGAAGAATCCTATGGTGAAGATCCGTACTTAGTTTCAAGAATGGGTGTCGCCTTCATACAAGGTATGCAAGGCATGGGAGAAGAACAATTTGATCAAAATCATATTTTGACCACAGCAAAACACTTTGTGGCATACCCTGAAAATCGTCGCGGCATAAATAGCGGATTTAGTGACCTTTCGGAACGTCGATTAAGAGAAGTATTTCTGCCTCCTTTTATAGCGGCAATCAAAGAAGCTGAAGTTGGTTGTGTGATGCCTGGACATCAAGATTATAATGGCATACCATGCCACATGAATGCGTGGTTGTTGAATGAGGTTTTGCGTGATGAATTGGGATTTAATGGTTTTATAATTTCTGATAATAATGATGTCGGAAGATTAGAGACCATGCATGCAATTGCAAAGACAAGAACAGAAGCAGCTATCCTGGGACTGAAAGCTGGTGTAGATATGGATCTAGTATTAGGTAAGAATATAGATTTCTATACATATCACACCACCATTTTAAAAGATACCTTAGAGCAAAATCCTAAACTCTTAGAATACATTGATCAGTCCGTATCTCGTATTCTTACTGCTAAATACAAACTAGGATTATTTGGGTCAAAGCTAAAGGAGGCCAAGTCAGACACCATCGTCAGTCGTCCAGAGCATCAGGAGTTTGCATATGACATGGCAAAAAAAGCAATTGTCTTACTAAAAAATGAAAATGACTTATTGCCACTCAATATTTCAAAAATTAAGTCTTTAGCAGTTATTGGCCCAAATGCAACCGAAGAAAAACCCAATAAGGGTACCTACTCTTTATTAGGCGGTTACTCTGGCCTACCCCCATATTATATATCTGTCCTACAAGGATTAACTAATAAGTTAGATGGCAAAGTCAAAATAAATTATGCCAAAGGATGTGATCTATTAAGCAATAATAAGTCTGGATTCCCAGAGGCTATTGCTGCTGCAAATAATTCAGATGCAGTTGTCTTAGTAGTGGGTGGTTCTCGTAGAACTGGTGGTGAAGGAGTTGACCGCTCAGATCTGAATCTCTACGGAGTCCAAAATGATCTCGTGGAAGCCATACATAAAACCGGCAAGCCAGTTATAGTAGTGATGATAAATGGACGGCCTCTTACAATTAACTATATCGCTGATAATATCCCTTCTATTCTCGAAACTTGGTATCTAGGTATGCACTCTGGGGATGCTATAGCAGATGCGATTTTTGGAGATGTTAATCCCGGAGGAAAACTTCCTATTTCTTTTCCACGTTCGGTAGGTCAGATTCCCGTTACCTATCTGGAACGGCCAGATTTTATTGGATCTGGAAAGGGACTTTATAAATTTACTGATAAATCTCCATTATTTCCATTTGGATTTGGTTTGAGTTATACAACATTTGAATATGGGGAACCAGTGCTTCAAAAGAACAATATTCCTGTTGATGGGAGCACTACTCTTTCTATCGAAGTGACGAACACCGGTGATAGAAAAGGCGATGAAGTTGTGCAAATGTATGTTAAAGATGACTATGCCTCTGTAGGCAGATATTTAAAAATGCTCAAAGGCTTCAATCGAATTACCCTGTTACCTGGAGAAAGTAAAACTGTATCATTTAATTTAGGTTTTGACGAGCTCTGCTTGTTCAATCAAGAAATGAACAAAGTTGTGGAGCCTGGTGACTTTACAATTTTTATTGGTGGGTCTTCTGTCAATGAAGATCTCAAAAATATTAAACTAAAAGTATTGTAGAGATAAGATCACTTTGTCGATATAGTACTACCTAAAAGTGTATATAAAGCAGCAGAAATATTAACAGAAACTATAAATAGTCAATGATAAAAAGAGCACATTTTAAAAGGTATGGTATTGGGATTCTATTTTTGTTATTCTTATCCTGCCAATTAGAAAATAAAATAGCGGAGCCCTTTGATTTGACCTTGAACGAAGGAATATCCAACCCGATAGGTTTTTATGATAATCAACCTACATTTTCATGGAAACTCCCAAAGGAAATTAAAAAACAAAAAGCCTATTCTATCGTCGTGGCATCTTCACCTGATTTGCTGCATCAAAATGCTGATCTTTGGCAAAGTGGAAAAGTTGAATCAGATCAGTCCTTATATGTTAAATATGAAGGAACGCCATTAAACTCTAGACAAAAAGTATTCTGGAGCATAAAATATTGGGACGAAAGTGGTAATGAATCTAACTGGAGCGAGATGGCCTACTTTGAGCTAGGATTGCTCAGCAATCTAGACTGGACGGCAAAGTGGATAAGACATCCAGATATAAAGCTTGATAGCCTACCAGAGATAGATAGAAAAATTCATAAAATCCAATATCTGCGCAAAGAAATCCAATTAGAACCTGCCATAAAGCACGCTCGGTTATACATTTCTGCCAAAGGACTATACGAAGCTGAAATTAATGGTAAAAAAGTAGGAGAAGGTGTACTCACTCCAGGATGGACGCCCTACGAAAAAAGAATAGAATCATTGTCTTATGATGTTGCTCACTTACTTCAGGATGGATCCAACGCCATGGGTCTCATGCTAGCTGAAGGTTGGCATTCAGGTAGATTACTCTTTAGAAATTATACTGACAAGCTACCTGAGATCATTGCTCAACTCGAAATCACTTATGAAAATGGTACAAGAGAAACCTTTGTAACTGATGATTCATGGAAAGTCTCCATTGACGGCCCCATACAGTATTCGAGTTTATACGATGGTGAGATTTATGACGCCAACAAAGAGATGCCTTTATGGAGTACTGCTAACTTTAATGTTGAGGACTGGACAAATGCAACCCAAGCACCACTGAACCCAGAAGTATTACTCAGACCTAAAAGCCATACTCCGATTTCTAATAAATCCGAATTAAAACCAATAAGTATATCCGAACCTATCACAGGTCAATTCGTTTTTGATTTGGGCCAAAATATGGCCGGAGTGCCGCACATTAATATCCCTGTTAAAAAAGGACAAAGAGTAAAGATAAGAGTGTCTGAAATGCTACAAAATGATGGTTCTATTTATATCGACAACTATCGAGGAGCACTTTCAACTGATTACTATACGCCCGCAGAGGATGGAAACATTTCCTGGCATCCAAAATTTACTTTCCACGGATTTAGATATATAGAATTAAGCGGTTTTGATGAAGATCATATTCCCAAGAAGGAATGGGTAACTGGACTCGTACAATATTCTGATTTTGACATGTCAGCGAGCTTTATTTCTTCTCATGAAAAGTTGAATCAATTACAAAGTAATATTGAATGGGGACTACGAGGTAACTTTTTAGACATTCCTACTGATTGCCCGCAGCGTAATGAGCGTCTAGGGTGGACGGGTGATGCACAGGTCTTTGTCCCTACTTCATTATTCAATGCAGATGTACATTCCTTTTGGTCGAGTTGGTTGAAAAGCGTAAGAGAAGACCAAAATGAAGATGGTGGCATTCCGTGGTACGTTCCTAAAGTTAATAAAGGTCGTTCTTCGTCTGGATGGGGAGATGCAATCACAATAATACCTTGGGAAATCTATCAGCGGACAGGTGATCAAAATATCCTGAATGATAATTACCAAGCAATGCACAAGTGGCTGAACTATTATGAATCAAAAGCCACAAATCATATCGTAACAATGTTCACATTTGGAGATTGGTTACAGCCTTATTCCAAAAACCCAGAAAACACCAAAAAAGGAGAAACAGATGACTCTTTGGTATCTACTGCCTATTATGCAAGATCCATTGAATTAACAAGACAAACCGCCGAAGTATTAGGATTGCAAGAGGATGCCAACCGCTTGAAGACCCTTCGAGACGAGGTAAGACAATCTTTTCAAAATACATTTTTCGATGATGATGGAAGAGTGAGCGTCGGTACTCCTACTCAAACTGGTTATCTCATGGCTCTTGGATTTAACTTGTTGACGCCAGAATTGGAAGAGAAAGTTGTCCCTCACTTATTAACAGAAATTAGAAATGCTGACAATCATTTGCGCACAGGTTTTTTAGGTACTCCCCTCCTCGCACCTGTCCTTGAAAAAATCAATCGTCCCGATTTAATGTTCACCATTCTTTTTAAGGAGACTTATCCTTCATGGTTTTACTCCATTAATCAAGGGGCAACCACCATGTGGGAAAGGTGGGACAGTTATTCGCATGAAGAAGGGTTTCATAAAGAAGGAATGAATTCATTTAATCATTATGCCTATGGAGCAATAGGTCAATGGATGTATGAAAGAATTGCTGGCATTCAGGCTCTAGAACCTGGCTACAAGTCCATACGGATCGCTCCACTACTTGGAGGGCCTATCGATTCTGTAACAGCAGAATATGACAGCCCTTATGGCTGGATAATGTCAGAGTGGAAGTTAGAAGACGACTCCTTTAAGATCAACACGACAATTCCACCTAATACAACTGCTGAACTTATTGTTCCAGGGGATACAAGCAAAGAGTTGTTAATGACAGGTAGTAAATTATCTGAACACCCAGGTGTAAAACTGATTAATAAGCTCGAAAACGCATTTAAATTAGAGCTCGACCCTGGGCAATATGAATTCATGTCAACTATCAAATAATTTTAGTCTTATTCAATATTATGAAGTACTTACATAGAGAAATATTCATACTGATTGTAATATTTTATCTCAGCTCAGCTACAACTGTTTTGATGGCTCAGTTGAATCCAACTAATGAACCGGTTACTCTCGAAATACTCGAAGTTGATTCTGTTTGGGCAGCAAATGGAGTAAGGTTTGATATGAAAACTGTTGGAGAACTTCAGTTTATAGTCTACTACGATCGGAATCGAATGATGACTGTTGCATCCAGAAATGTCAATAGTAACCAATGGATAAAAAAAAGCTTGCCAAATCAGCTTATTTGGGATTCACACAATTCTGTAAAACTTGGAATAGACGAATTAGGCTATATCCATGTAAGCGGTAACCAACATGTAGACCCACTGGCCTATTACAGAAGCTCGAAACCTTACGACGTAACCAGCATGCAAGAATTAAACGTAATGGTGGGAAACGATGAAGAGAGCGTGACTTATCCAAGTTTCTTCAATGATAAATCTGGCAAACTACTCTTTTCTTACCGGTCTGGGTCTTGTGGAAATGGAAACATTCTGATCAATCGATTTGATCCGCATAAAGGAAAATGGGAAAGATATCTCAAGCAACCGTTGTTTGAGGGAATAGAGAAAACCGATACAAGAGCAGCCTACCATCATTGGGTTAAAGACTCTAAAGGAGACTTTCATTTTGCCTGGATGTGGAGATGGACACCTATGGTTGAAACCAGCCATCATATTTGCTATGCTAAGACATCTGATTTAAAAAATTGGAAAAATATCAATAACGAACCCGTCTCATTGCCTTTTACACCTGATGATAGCAAAGTTCTGGTCGACAACACGCCATCTAAAGGAGGCTTGCACAATAGCCGTTACAAATTGATGCTTGATAATAATGACGAACCCATCATCGGATACACTAAATATGATGAACAAGGACTCACTCAATTATATCTTGCTAGGCATATTGGAGACGTTTGGGTTTCTAAAAAAATATCCGATTGGGACTTTAGATGGAAATTTATTGACGGAGGAGCCTTTATGAGCATAGGAGGACAATTCAATTTTGTAGGATTATCAGATGATGGCATATTAGCTATCGATTGGACTACAGAAAAAGGAGATGCTGGACAATACATTATTGACCTTAACACATTTGAACATTCCGATGAAGTGCCAAATATTCAGAAGCTATATCCAGAAGATTTATATGATAAGATTTCTAGTGATCCTGATATGAGGGTTCGTCTTGCTTATGACAAAAGAACACATGAAAAAGCCAACTCAAGATACGTTCTTAAGTGGGAAGCAGAGCATGGCGGATTTCGAAAACATGCTCCCAAAATTATTCCGAAGGGGCCATTAAGCCCATTGTTATTGTTGGAATTTAAATAGACTAAAGTAAATGTAGTATCTATAATGAACCCTCCCGATATATGATATATACACAAATATTAAATGGCATATGACACGAGAATTTATAAATATTAAGTCAATTGTTGGCGTTGTCCTTACCATATTTGTGATCCACTCATGTAATACTAAGTCTATCGATTCCAAGACGAGTAGTCTAACGCGGTTACCAAATATTGTGTTGATTATTTCCGATGATCAAGCATGGACGGATTATAGTTTTATGGGACATCCCCATATTCAGACACCGCATATTGATAAGTTAGCAAAAGAGAGCCTAACCTTTACGCATGGATATGTACCCACATCGCTCTGTGCTCCATCTCTAGCTTCTATGATAACTGGCCTATACCCAAGACATCATCTGGTACTAGGAAATGATAGAGTACTACCCCAAGACAAGTTAAAAAACAAAAGAACACCAGGAACTTCAGTTTATGAAGCATGGAGAGGTGATAATTACAAATCCGTAATTCAAAATTTCAGAACATTGAACACGTTGCCTAAACTTTTGAAAGAGAAAGGGTACTTGTCCTTTCAAACTGGAAAATGGTGGATTGGTGATTATGCTAATGGAGGTTTTGACTATGGGATGACACATGGTGATCGAGAGAGAGGCGGAAGACATGGAGATTATGGGTTGGAGATAGGCCGTAAGGGAATGGATACTCTCTATAACTATATAGACATAGCATTAGAAAAAGAACAACCCTTTTTTATGTGGTACGCACCATTTCTACCGCATACTCCACACAACCCCCCTGATTCACTCTTAAAGAAATATCTCCCCAATGCGCCTACCCCATATATTGCTAAATATTGGGCTATGTGTGAATGGTTCGATACTACATGTGGACAACTAATGAATTACTTAGATGACAGAGGTCAAACAGAAAATACCCTGTTTGTTTATGTATGTGATAACGGATGGGTTCAAAATGAAAACAATGCCCAGTATAATAAAATCTCCAAACGTTCCCCTTACGACTATGGATTACGCACTCCCATAATGTACAAGTGGAAAGGAAAGATTATTCCGAAAATAGAATCAGATCTAATATCAAGTAGCATTGATATTATACCTACTATTTTAAATATGCTGAATATTGATCAACCTAATAATTTAGAAGGTATAAATGTCTTGGATGAATCGAAACTACAGAATAGAAAAGCCGTTTTAGGAGAAATCTATGCTCATGATTTTAATACTATAGAAGAGAGCATGTACTATAAAATGGCAATCACCAATCCATATAAACTTATTCTTCCAGATGAGAAAAACAAACCTAATGAAGAGGTGCAATTGTTTGATATTTTCAATGATCCATTTGAAACAGAGAATTTAGCAAATTCGAATCCCGAGATTGTTCAAGAATTGAAAGAAATAATTGACCACTCATGGGAAGGTCATTAAGCGCTATGCCAAGAAAGGTATTCCTACTCTTGATCTTGACTTTATTTATTTGGAGTGCTTGTAATAATGATGATCCCCAAAAATATTTAAGCAACAGTCAAAATCAAACACCTAATGTTCTCTTCATTGCTGTTGACGATTTAAATACGTGGATTGAAGGTCTAAAAGGTTTTTCTAATGCAAAAACGCCCAATCTTGAAAGGTTGGCGGCACAAGGCGTATTATTTTCAGACGCCCATTGCCAGTCGCCACTTTGCGCCCCTTCACGAGCATCTATCATGACAGGATTGCGCCCTTCTACAACGGGCATTTATGGTGCAATATCAGATGACAACATACGATCTGAGAATCCTGCAACTCGGGACATTATCTTCTTGCCAGAGTATTTTAGAAACCATGGTTATCATACTATGGGTATCGGAAAGTTATTTCATAGTCATGCTCCTCAAGGTCTTTTTAATGAATCGGGAGGAAGAGTAAAAGGATTTGGACCTTATCCTGAAAAGAGGTTTGTATGGGATGGATTTGGAACCGCTGATCGGACAAAATATGGTAGAACAAATACAGACTGGGGAGCTTTCCCTGATGCTGATTCATTAATGCCAGATCATCAATCTGTTGATTGGGCGATCGAACGGCTATCCAAAATTTATGAAACACCTTTCTTCTTAGGCGTAGGATTCCTCAGAGTACATGTCCCCTTACATGTACCACAAAAGTGGTTCGATCTTCATCCATTGGATAGTATTGTTACGCCTCCTTATCAAAGCGACGATTTAGATGATGTGCCGCAAGTCGCACATCTTATAAACGACTTACCTATGATGCCCTCCACAGAATGGGCAATAAAAAGTGGTGAATGGCCTAAAATTATTCAGGCTTACTTGGCATGTATAAGTTATGTGGATTATGAATTAGGAAGGTTGTTAGATGCTTTAGAAAACAGTAACTATGCTGATAATACCGTCATTGTATTATGGTCGGATCATGGTTACCGACTAGGAGAAAAAGGTACGTTCGCCAAGCATGCACTTTGGAATGTCGCCACCAATACTCCCCTCTTTTTTGCTGGCCCAAACCTTCCTCAAGGAATCAAGATTGATAAGCCAGTAGAACTACTTTCCATCTACCCTACACTATTAGAACTATGCGGCCTTCCTTCATATGATAAAAATGAAGGAATTAGCCTGCTTCCATTCATGCAAGATTCAATAAATTCTGAGGATCATGTCGCCATTAGCACATTTGGAATGAATAATCATTCGATAAAATCACAGCGATTTAGATACATCCAATATGAAGATGGTGAAGAAGAACTGTATGATCATCTTTATGATCCTGACGAATTTACTAATCAAGCAAATAATCTGAGCTACAAAGGCACTATAGATACATTAAAACAGTACTTGCCTGTTTTCAATGCGCCTTGGGACGCTCATTCATCTTACTCTTTTCAACCTTATTTTGTAGAACAAAAGACGAGAATTATTGCCACAAAAATATCCAAATAACAATGCTTGCTAAAACAGTTCTTTTAGGTAAAAAATATTTAAATAGGTTAATTTATTAGAAAAGACGATGATATCATGACACAAAACTATATTTAATGCCTAATCCTAACAAGCGGTACTTATGCCACAACTTAGAGTAAACTAAAGTTTATAGAGCCATGGACCTTATGATAATTTCTTCAATATAATTTATGATCGAAGACGGCTATATATCTATTGATGAAGCTTCTACTGTTCCCAAGTATAAGCAGATCATTAACGCGATAAAAAGAGGTATAAGAGATGAACAACTGTTCGTAGGTGATAAAATCATGTCCATTAATCACTTAAGTAAAACACATCGCCTATCTAGAGATACAGTAAAAAAAGCTTACAATACTCTTTTAGATCAGAAAATAATAATCTCTGTTAGAGGTAAAGGATATTATATCGCTGAGACTGATTTATCAATTGAAGTACGTGTGCTTTTTGTGATCAACAAGTTGAGTAGTTATAAAACTCAAGTCTTCAACTCATTTGTGGAAGCACTTAACAAAACAAATATTAAAGTTGATCTTGAAATATACTATTGTGATCCTTTGATTTTGAAGAAAATACTTACAGCGAATCAATCAAAATATGACTATTACATTATAGTCCCTCATTTTAAAAACGACCGGTTTCAGTACATCGATTGCCCACGGGATCTATTGAATGTAATTGAGCAGATACCGGCTAATAAACTGATACTCTTAGACCGTGATATAAAAAATACTTCCAAAATTTTCGGAAGAATTTATCAAGACTTTGAAGCAGATATTTATAACGCCTTAACACGTATTGCAGACCAACTAAATACTTATAAAAAAGTACTTCTTATTTATCCTAAGAAAGTTGTTTATCCTTATCCCAAAGAGATCGTTAAGGGATTTAGAAAGTTTTGTAAGTCCATCAATGTTGACTACGAAGTATTGCCTAAAATATTTGATGGTATAGAATTCAAGTCCAAAGATTTGTATATCACGCTCCAAGAAGAAGACTTAATAAACTTAATCACTCAACTTCGTAAAAGCTCGTACAAAATGGGAGAGGATATCGGAATTATTTCATACAATGACACTCCATTAAAAGAACTACTAGGCATAAGCGTTATCAGTACAAACTTTAAAAAACTAGGTGTCTCTGCAGCACAAATGATTCTTACCAGAAAGCTCTCTTCTCAACAAAACGAATTCAACTTTATCGATAGGCAATCTGCCTAATTATGTCTTACGTGTTATAGCTTATAGATACGGCACAGTACAGCACAGGATGTCTTGTTACTTGCCGAAATATATATTTGATTGTCGTATAATTAATTAAGCTAAATAAGTAGACAATGATAAGATTTCAAAAAATTGCTAATCATTATCTGAGGGTCGAATACTCTCCACCAAAAAATTCATCTCTTTTGTACATTCTGTTTCTTACGCTGACAAGCTTTTACGGCTTTGGTCAGGACATAACTGGAACAGTTTACTCCTCTAATGGAGAAACACTGATAGGTGTAAATATATTACAACGAGGTACTTTAAATGGTACCATTACTGATTTTGACGGAACCTACTCTTTAAGTCTTCAGGACGGAGATAAGGTCTTAGTCTTTACCTATGCTGGACATCAAGATCAAGAAGTTGATGTAACTAATCAATCAACTGTTGATGTGACCCTCGAAGAAGGTTCAATCTTAAGTGATGTAGTTATCGTAGGATACGGTAAACAAAAGAAGTCAGATCTAACAGGTTCAGTATCTTCTATAGGCGCCGAAGATGTTGCAGCCGTACCTGTTTCGAGAATTGATCAAGCTTTACAAGGAAGGGCCGCAGGTGTGCAGGTTACACAAACTAGTGGTGCACCTGGTGCAGGTACATCCATAAGAGTTAGAGGTGGCAACTCCATTACAGGTAGTAATGAACCACTTTGGGTTATTGATGGAATTATTGTCGGCACGAATTTCAACCTAAATAATCTTAATGCCAATGATGTGGAATCCATTGAGATACTAAAAGATGCATCCTCAATTGCTATCTATGGGTCTAGAGGTGCAAATGGTGTTGTATTAGTTACCACTAAAAGCGGAGCCCGAGGTGGAAATGGTAAACCTCAAGTTAGTGTGGGACTATATACTAGTACGCAGATGGTACCTGAGCGACCCGCATATTTAAATCAAGCACAACAAATAGATTACACTAATCAAGATGCAATACTTAGAGGTGTAGCTGAGCCATTTCCAGGAAATCCATCAGACTATCCAGATAATAACTTTTTCGACCTTTTGTTAAACCCATCACCAATATATAATGCCGATGTTTCTATAGCTGGTTCTTCAGAAAATGGTGATGTTAATTATTATAACTCGCTAAATTATTACGACCAAGATGGTCTCATTGATAATTCTGGAATCCAAAAATTTATTTTTAGATCAAACTTGGATTTTAAGTTAAGTGATAAATTGAATGCAGGTTTCCGTTTAAATTATTCCAGAATTAATCAGGAAAATGGTGTTGTTGGCTATAGCGGTCTACTTGGCATTTTACCAACCCAGCCCGTATTTAATGATGATGGTTCTTTTAATGGAAGAAATGAAGTAGTTGGAAATCCCTTTAACAATCCTGTTGCAACATCACAATTGGATATAGATGAGTCTTCTATAAACAATTTGTTAGGGACAGTATTTTTAGAGTATAGTCCTATTGAAAATCTAATACTCCGCTCAACATTTAATCCCGATATTACTACTTCTAAAAGAAATGAGTTTACGTCTAGCCAAAGACCTGATCTTCCTACTACAGATAGTAATGCTAAAATCGGATCAGTGTCCTCTTTTGGATGGAATAACGAAAATACCATTCAATATTCAGGGGACTTTAATGACAATCATAGCTACACTCTTTTAGGTGGAGCATCTTTTCAGAAAACAACCAGAGAGACTGCTTTTTCACAAGCTTTCGGTTTTACAACAGATGCAACTACATTTAACAATTTAGGTACAGGGAGCGATCCATTAAGGAACTTACTGGGTTCTTCTTTTACCCAAAATTCAATTGTATCCTTCTTCGGAAGGCTTAACTATTCGTTTAACGACAAGTACTTATTAACATTAGTAGGTAGAAGTGACGGAAGTTCGGTGTTTGCTCCAGGTAATAAATATGAGTTTTATCCATCTGTAGCAGCTGCTTGGAAAATTTCGCAAGAACCTTTTATGCAAAATCAATCCACCTTTGAGGATTTAAAATTAAGAGTCAGTTATGGTAAATCAGGAAATCAGGCCATCTCTCCATATAATACCTTAGGTGTTTTAGTAGAAGCAAATACCTCGTTTAATGGCATTGAAGTTCCAGGCGCACTACTGGGAAGGCCAGCAAATCCAGATTTGAAATGGGAAACAACTACAGCATTTGATATTGCTTTAGAAGCCTCGCTATTCGATGGTAGACTCTTTACAGAATTCAACTATTACCAAAAAGAGACTAATGACCTGTTATTGAATGTCACTATACCAAGACAAACAGGGTATACTAATCAATTGCGAAATATTGGTTCTTTAGAGAACAAAGGATGGGAGTTTTTGCTTACTTCATATAATGTTTCAAAGCCTGATTTTAAATGGAATTCTACTATCACCTTATCGTCGAATAAGAATAAGATATTGGATCTTGGTGGAGAAGAATTTATAGATGTAGTCGTAGACCAGATTCTTGGTGCGGGGAACTTAAGATTAATCGTTGGTGAACCATCACCAGTATTTACGGGAGCACAGTATTTAGGAACTTGGAAAAGTCAAGAAGAAATTGCTGCTTCAGGTCAAGATCCAGCAACAAATGCTGTTGGAGGCCCCAGATATCAAGACACAAATGGAGATGGCACCATATCTAACGAGGATTTTGAAGTATTAGGTAATCCATGGCCAGATCTAATTTTCGGATTTGGAAACAATATCTCTTACAAAAATCTTGATTTAAGTATTTATATACAAGGTACCGTTGGTAATGAAGTCTATAATTTAAGATCACGTAATAGCTTTTTTATTCGTGGTGAGCTTCCAAAGTATGCAGAAGTTGCTGATTACTGGTCGGCTAACAACCCAACATCGGATATTCCTAGACCAGGGTTTGTTGAAGGTGCCTATCAACCCAATTCTTTTGAGATTGAAGATGGTACACATTTACGTCTAAAGAATGTCCGCTTGACATATAATTTTCCAGTTAACAAAATGGGCTGGAAGGGTATAGAAAAAATGTCGCTTTATGCCTCAGGAACTAATTTGTTACTATTATCTGATTTCAGATTAATTGATCCAGAGTCCAGTAGATTTGGCAGAGGTGGTTTGGGTAATATTGCTCAAGGTTTTTCAAATGGTGAGTATCCAAATGCTAGAATTTTAAGTTTGGGACTTAACGTAACATTTTAAAAAAAAATTATTATGAAAACACACAACATATTTCTGTACGTCTTCCTAATAATCACATTGATTGGTTGTGAAGATTTTTTAGAGGAAGAACCACGAAACATTATTGCTCCAGAAAACTTTTTCACTAGCGATGCGGATGCAAATCAAGCCATAACGGGTGTATATTCTGTAATTAAAAACAACTCTATCTATGGGCAAGCGGGGTTAGACAATTGGTATGATAACGGAGTCGATATTATAGAACCAAATCGAACTCATCCAATATTTGAGGTGATGGGGAATTATACTTTAAGTGCAGTTACTGCCGATGCCTCGAACCAATTAATGAGTGTTTCGGATACATGGCAAAATTTATATAGAGTTATCCTAAATGCCAATGTTATTATTGATAGAGTGGACGGCAATCAGGACATCTCACAAGATGTTCAGGCCGATGTTATAGCTCAGGCTAGATTTTTGCGTGCATTGTCCTATTGGCATATAACAAATCTTTGGGGTGACGCACCATTTTACAATGAACTATTGACCTTAAATGAAATTGCAGAACTGGGAAGAACCAGTAAGGATGTAATTATAGACAGTGTATTGGACGACTTGACGTTTGCGCAAAACAACCTGCCATCTGTTAATACGACTGAGAATAGAGGTAGGGCCACTAAATGGGCAGCAGCGATAATTGAAGCAAAAATTCATATGGCAGATCAAAATTGGCAAGCTGGTCTAAGCAAATGTTTAGAAATCATTAATGGGTCACCGCACGAGTTACTTCCAACTTATGCTGAAGTTTTTGATCCGGCCAATGAATACAATGCAGAAATTATATGGTCTTTAGATTTTGCTAAGGATATTACAGGTCAATTCGAGCCGGCTTTCCCAGGTCGTTCATTTGCAGGAAATAATTATTGGAGACCAAGTCTCTTCAACCCACGTATTAGAGACGAACCGGCAAATGCAGCAGATAGGGGCCCTTTAAGAACTGCCCTAAGAGACAATGGACAGGAGTTTAATGGCACTGGACTGCAGATAGCATCAGTAGATTTTTATGAGAAATTCCCCACTAATGATCTACGAAGACCATTAAACATTATGGATTCGTATGCGGGTTTCGAATTGAATCATACCTACATGCCTAAATTTATGTCCCTTAATTTTGAGACTTCGCCTCGTTTCAATCACGGAGATAATAGATTGGTATTTAGACTTGGTGATGTCTATTTAATGGCAGCAGAGTGCGAAAACGAATTGAATGGACCTGATGGGGCTTACCAATATATTCATCCGATCAGGCAACGTGCCTATGAAACTCAAGATGAATGGGATTTGACAGGACTTGACCAACAAGGCTTCAGGGAAGCTATTTACGACGAGCGAAAATGGGAGTTAGCAGCTGAGGCAACAAGAAGATACGATTTAATCAGATGGGGTATTTATTTGGACGTTGTTCGCAACGCTAAATTTAAAACCTATGCTCCAAACGAGAATATAAAAGACTATCACGTTTTGCTGCCAATTCCTTTAAATGAGTTGCAATTAAATCCAAATTTGACACAAAATCCAGGCTATTAAGATTTGTTACGTGCAATGAACATTGTATAAAAGAGTGATTTGACTAATTTACGTGACCCAAGAAATAATAGGTTCCACAAGAAAGTAGATAGTTTTTTCATACGAAAGGTGTGCAGACACAAGTCTGCATGCCTTTTTAAGCTGTTTTATTACTCTACAAATAATTATCTAAATGCAAATTTACCAAATGGAGGTTGTGGCATTAACTTAAAAGTATGTCATTAACAACGTTTTAAAATTTATAGATACTTTTCCAAATGAAGCATCATATGAAGTCATCAAATTTGAATAGGTGATCACAATTAGGCTACCGATTGAAATCAACAAAGACTGACGATTCTTTCCTTATACCTTATAATCTGGTTTCAAAAAAGTGCTCATGTATCAATAAAAGTATCGTTTTAAACATTTATCAATCTTTGTTACTGTTACTGTATCTGGCATTATCGGTCCGATTTGACTAAAGGCGATGGTCTACCATCACAATATATAGAGAAGCCATAACCAAATAACAAAACATGAAAATATCACAAGCCCATAGCATCACTCTCTGCCTACTCGCAGCGCTACTAATCTCTAGCTTCATATCATGTACCGATGACGATGATATTATGATGGATAACGCCCCCTCATCAGACCAAGATGACGAAATGGAACAGGAAGATCAAACCCCTCCAAGCACAAAAGAGAATGGTGTATACGTAGCAGATGAGCTCATCGGCACATATGAGACCTGCACTCCCGAGGGCGCTAATGCAGTGAGAGCTACAGACATCTCTGCCCCCAGCAATGTGGGCACCATAGATGACAGAAGCTGCTATGCTAACTACAGTGAAATATCAATAGGAGAAACCATCTGGGGCGTCTACAACATCACAGATGGATCTAATAATCAAGATAACAATAGCCTGCAGCCTCGGATAGAAAGATCACTGTCCCGATCTCAATCTGCAGAGATAGGAAGCTATGCACATTTCACAGGTACAGTACGCATACTCGAGACTGGTAAAACTAATAACACGAACAACGATGGCTCCTATATCATGCAGGCTAAAGGAAAACATACAGGGGGAGGTGGATCTCCAGATCCTGCGATCTGTCTCTATCTGGCTAAACCTGTCTATGGTGACACCGAAGAGACTAAAGATGAACAAGTATCATTTGATCTATATCGAGAGCAAATAAACTATCGAGGTGGAGAAGGAAAGGATGGCCGCGAGGTAGTCTTTCTCACCAATATCAAAAAAGGACTCTGCGTGGATGTAGAGCTCAAGGTAGGCTTCAGAGTAGACTCTACGGATACATCTAAAAAGATACACTATGCCGATGCAATCATCGGAGGTGAGGAGTATAGATGGGATATCCCTGAACCCGAAAAGGGCATACAATCTGGCATCAGATACGGTGCATATCGTGTCAAAGGAGGGCGAGCACAGATACGGTGGGCCAATACTACCTATGAGAAAGTAGAAAAATAGACTATTTGATATATAGCGATACTCCATAATCGCTGCTTCATACCACAACAAATAGGAAAGATCTGATCAGTCTAACACCTTATAGCGAATGTCGTAACTACCTGATCCGAGACTTATCGTTGAGGCATTAGTATTCGACATACCTTCAGCAGCTATAAATTCGGCCCAAGGCAAGTCATTAATCACAAGGGTCTCCTTTTCTTGTGATGACATACGCACCTCAGCCACAGTATTGAATGGAACTTTTAAGTCCATAGCGAATTCATCCTTCTCTTTTTCCCACTTACAGTCAATGTCACCATAAGGCGTAGGGATCAAAGCCGTGACGTGACGGATCTGATTAGGAAACTGAGGGTGAACACTGAACCTTTTATATCCTGGTGAATCATACTGAGGTTTGATCCCTACTAATGATTCATAGAAGTATGCAGCAAAACCACTGTGCATAGGATGATTGAGTGAATTAGTGAGCTCGTCTACCTCTGCCCATTCAAACTGTCGCTCCGGCCATGTAGTAAATCCATAGTTCATCACATATGTCTGACTTGGAAAGTCTGGTGTAGTCAAGATATCATGAGCGATATCACCCTTGTCATGGGCGGTCAGCACGGTATAGATATATCGATTACCATGAATGCCTGTGGAGTGATGGCCTTTCTTGATGCTCTGGATATCATGAGCTAAACCTTCTATGACGGCTTGATTATCCTCCTCTGGAACCATGTCAAACTGTAGCGCCATTACGGTAGCCGTCTGACTACCATACCACTTGTAGTTTGTTTCGTCAATAATTGAGAGGTATTCTTTATTAAATGCCTCAAAGAGATCTTGTTGCTCCGACGCCATCTTAGCAGCATAGTCCACATCTTTATTCATAATCGCAAACTTTTGCATGATGCCGAGGATGTCATTGAAGTATGCATTTGCCGAGACTACGGGATGACACTCCATTGCACTTGGGTTTTTTCTTCTATCCCACCTTGGTGGGCACCAGTCCCCCATCCCATTATCAATGATACCTCGCTCATCCTTGAAAGTGAGGTAATAGTCGGTTAGCCCTTTCATTTCCTCGTAGTATTCCATGACGACTGTAGAATCACCATAATAGAGATAATTATACCAGGGTAAGTAGATTGTAGCGATGCCCCAGTCCAGTTTAGCTATCGACGATGTACGCTTCCCCGGGGCTATCATCGTAGGGACTTTATAGTCGACGTTCGAACCATCATTACCCTGCACTATTAGCATTTGCGTACGGATATCTTCCATATATTTTTCATAGAAGGTCTTCATTTCAAAATTGTACAGGGCGTACTCACAGAAAGCATGAGCATCGCCCAACCAACCACATTTTTCACGATGAGGACAATCCTCTGGGATGCCGTGCAGATTATCTACAATTGTCCAAATACTGATATCATGCATTTTATTTAGTAGTGGATCAGAACAATCGAAGTCTCCCTTATGCTCAACATCGTTAGCTACCAATATGGCCTTGATGGTTGTAGCATCTGGCGCCGATGATATACCGGTGATTTCTACATACCGAAATCCATGATAACTAAACTTGGGTTCCCAAGTTTCTAATTCTGATCCTTTACATACATATTTGAGGAGTTGTTTCATTCCATTAGCCCCTCCTCCTGTTGATCCCGGATAGATGTCATCGCCACTCTGTGTAAGCGCTTCTGTCGGTATCATTTGTATTACTTGACCTTCTTCTTCTTGCACATTGATACGTACCCAGCCTGCGATGTTTTGCCCAAAATCAACAACCCAATTACCCCTCGATGACTTGAATACTTTTTGGGGAGATAGTTCTTTTAGCTTTCGGATGGGAGGCATCTGTTGGCTACTGATCTTAGTAAGCTTCGGGATGACGGTTTTCACAGTACCCCATTCACTATCATCATATCCGATCTCATCCCATCCTATCATCTCGTATCGAGCATCGTAGGTGTCACCTCCGTAGATATTATCAAATACGATAGGTCCAGTTGATTCTTTCCAGGTATCGTCAGTGGTATACGACTCAGAAGTCCCGTCATAATATTGAAGTTCTATTAACAGTCGGACCGAAGGGGCGCCAAAAGAAAGATCGCGCTCAGATTCAGGATTTCTTTTCCATGAAATATCTTGTCCATAAAACCCATTACCCATTATTATTCCAACCGCATTCTCTCCTTTTAGGATTTGATCACTTACGTCATAGCTGACGTAGTAAGCCTGTTTATCATAGTTAGACGGTGCAGGGTCCAGCACCTGATCTCCTGTCTTTTCTCCATTTATATAGAGTTCATAGTAGCCTAATCCACAGATATAGGCACGCGCTTTTTCGATCTTTTTATTAGAATGAATGGTATTTCTAAAATACCCTGTCGGCTGGCTGGTTACCAAAGTTGGTTCATCCATCTTGCCTGTTTTATATTCTCTGAATCTATGCTCTGATGTGCGATTATCCTTTTTTAAACTGATCCATTTAGCGTCTTTCCACTGAGACTCATCCATCAAGCCCATCTCAAAAGACTGCACCTCAGACCATGAAGACACCTTTTCATTTTCATCCCAGATGCGCACTTTCCACCAGTATATTCCCTTGGGTTCTAAGGCAGCCCCTTTATATGAATTATAGATCGATTTATCGCTGGATACTTTTTTAGAATCCCATAGATTTGCATGGTCTTCATTTAGCAGGGATGGATCTGAAGCTACGAGGATCTGATATGCTGATTGCATTTTATTGTAGCCCGACGAGTTCACTTTCCATGAAAATCGAGGCTGAGTATTCTCTATTGCCATTGGATTCTGCTGTGACTCACAGTTCAATGTTTCAAAGACAAGTACTGAGTTGTCACCATCTCTGTTAGTATGAGCACAAGAACCTATCAATAGAAAAGTCGTCAATAGGAGAAAAGACTTTATTATATGTTTCATAGAATTTTACTTTAAAATTTAATTACCACATAATGTCTTTTATACAGCAAAAGCCCCTCAATTAGACTACCCTAATCGAGCAGGACACTTCAACTGTATCTTTTGGAAATACCACCATGATTGGCACCACTTCTACTCCCGGCACTTGATTGAAAACTCGACTTTTTTTGGTAGGCTTTATCGACATGGGAACCGACGACTCTACGACTACCGTACAATTGTCCTTTTTTATTGAAAGTTGAGTATTGGATATCATCTTGACTTCGTCATGGGATGGCGATATCAGAGGCAAGACCAATGTATCTCCATTAGTTGATGGCTTATTCCTTGTCGCTTTTATAATTGTAATATCTGTGCCGATGGCATATTGCATTTTAAATTCACTATTGTCTTTGGCTGATTTCTTTTCCCTATCAGTCAATACCACATCCACATCAAATAAAACCGCATTCTCTGTATCGATATATTTTACCTCAGCCGTAAGATCGTGAGCACTTGTGTACCATGTATCGCCCACATACCTTTCCACACGTGGAGTCAAACAAAAGTCTTCACCAGGTTGTGGTTGTTGATTATAAGGTTCTACTTCTATATATTCTGCCATACTTGCAGTGAAAAGAGGTCCTACTTTTTCATGCCAAAGGACAGAGAGAGAACCTCCAATTCCAGGTACAGAGTATTTCTTTTTCCAGACCTGGTCATAGGAAGACACAGTACATCTCCATGGGCCTCTTGCTCCAAGCCAAACATCCAACTCAGGAAAATACTTTATTCCATCATCGGTGCTTCGTGGTATCGGTATCTCTTTATTGATTTTTTTTAGAACATCCTTGTGGTCTAATACAAAGGCTAAGCTCTTTGCATGTGCAAAAGTATGATGTATACAAGGGACTTCACCATAGCTTTCATAATGAAGTCCACCCGCCAATAGGCCATTAACTGTACATCGTTGTAGCAACTCTGTATTTAGAACAGCTGCAGTACCAAAAGCAGGATTTCTATCTGCCATTAATGTAAATGCTGGTTGACAACCATCTGTAGTTCTACTGCCCCAATAAGTCCATTTGTTTTGTCGTGTGCCCCAACTATTGTCCCATGCGCCGTCTGGCAACATAAATTCAAGATGACCATTCAGTGCACTCGTTAAAAGAGCTAATAGGGATTCATCTTTTTCTAATACAGCAAACTGTACTACTCCATTCAATGATTCTTCAACGTTATATCCAAGGTCCACTGGGTAAAGCCCCTTTGCACTTTTTTCATCGTCTGGACTGTCTTCGCCAAAAATTAGTTTATTGGGCTCAGTTAACCACTTAGGTATGTCAGCAGCAAATTCCCTACTTCTCTTGATGTATTTTTCTTCATTGAAATATCTACCAAGAAAATTCAAAGCATAAATAGCCGTGAACCTATAATTGATGTGGCTGAAGTTCATGTCGAACCGGTTGTACACAAATTCGATGGCTCTTTTTAGCCGTTCTTCCCATTTTTTCTTCAATACTTCAGGGAGCACATGTCCATGGTGATGTAAGGCTTCACCCAAAGCGATAGCTCCAAAAACTGTTGTCCCATTCCAGGATTTTGGATTAGGCACAACCGTCCAGCTTCCATCGGGTTTGTCAACATTTACTGACCACTCCATCACCTTGATAGCAGCATCCAAATATTTCTGATCTCCTGTATGATCGGCCATATATAAAAATGGATAAACAGAATCAGGACACCTTCCATGTATGAGTCCACAGGCATGACAATACAATGCACCATGCTGCTCAGGATCACTTGGATTATCTACCTGATCTCTTATCATAGCATCACACCATGTTGTCAACAGGTTTAACGAATCAGCTTGAAAAGCCGTCAAGTTCTCCATATCGCCATGGTCATGTAGGTCACCCCGACATGCATTTAGCGGAAGCATGACAGCCATACTTCCAGTTGCCGACAAGTGCATGAATGAACGTCTTTTCATGTGATTTAACTCTATTTCTTGAAAATCTTATGGTGTCCTTAAAAATATAGAGTTTAGGAATTGACTCTATCCTGTACTGTCCGTTGACTGAGGACTATCGGATTCTATGGCATATAAAACACCTCTTCCAATGGAATTGAAATTGGAGAATTATCCGGATTTACCTCCATAATGTCTGCCATAAAATCCCACCATTTCTGTACAATTTCATTATCAGCCAGATCCTGAGATCCTCCTTCTCCAGATATTTTTTGAAATGCAAATAGTGTATTGGTCTCTTCATCTAAAAAAATCGAATACTCACTCACGCCATTACCTTTTAGTAGCTGTCTTAACTCAGGCCATAGTTCATTATGCCTCTTCGTGTAAGTATTTTTTTGTCCCGGGTTTAATTTCATTTTAAAAGCAAGTCGCTGCATAGTTATTCTAATTAATGAGGTACAGATGATCTCGATGATAGTCTTAGACTTTTTTTAGTAAAATATATCTGTTTCTACTTCTTCTATATTACTCACTTTGTATCCGATGCGATGTGCCTGAACTAAAATCTTAGAATCGTTCGGTATGTCTATAGGCTCTGTGTAAATCGTCCAACCTTTGGGTAGATCACCATCCTTTTTGATTACCCTATACCCTATCGAAGCGCCCTGTGAAGCACACGTGATTTTAATCTTCTTGTTTGCCATTTCGATAACTGGTTGTGCAGTAACAGGCTGAGTTGTACGGCCACCCCAAAGTTGGGTGATTAATTCCTGCTCAGGAAAATTTGGCTGATCTCCAATCGCTTCTAACCATTGATCCATCTCATTTCTGAGCGCTTGAAGCTTTTCTTTGTACGCTGGACTGTTAGCGATGTTCTCAAGTTCATGAGGGTCCCTTCGACAATCAAATAATTCTTCTACAGGTTTTCTTGCTCTGAACCACTGCATTTGTATATCATCCAATTGACCTTCATCCCTTAGTCGCAATAACTCTTGCATGGTTGGAATTTGTTCTCTATAATTAAGAGGTAAGTAAAAAGGCGCATCAGGCCGATAGTTTCTAATATACTTATACTGATTATCTCTTACAGCGCGAATAACATCTGTGACTTCGTCAAATCGATCTGCCGCTGCATGTATATATTTTCTTTCATTCTTGCTCTTATAGAAACCTAAAAAAGCTTGACCTTGTATGTAGGATGGAGGGATGACACCCACCAATGATAAAAGTGTCGGAGCGAAATCTATAAAACTCACTAACTGTTCGTCTATTGTTCCTGACTTTTCTTTGCCAGGAAAACGAATAATCATCGGTGTATTCAACCCTGTATCGTAAATCAGCCGTTTTTGTCGCGGTAAGGGGCCTCCATGGTCGCCGTAAAAAAAGATGATCGTATTTTCCAATAAGCCATCATTTTCCAACTGCTTCAAAACTGCCCCCAGTTGCTTGTCCATTTCAGCTATATTATTATAAAGCTTCCACATATCGTTTTGTACAACTTCATTGTCCGGTAGGTAGGGAGGAATTGAAAAGTTAGTACCTTTTGGAAGGTGTACAGGTGTTTCTTCTTCAGTCATCCTACCTGGCTCCCAAGTGTAGCTAGTGTCTCCTGGATGATGGTGTCGAGTTTCAATATGCCTATGTCCATAAGGCTCGAACAATCCCGATTCGTGTGTTTCTGTAAAATTGAAAATTGAAAAAAATGGCTGATTTGATTTTCGGTTTTTCCAATGAGCATATGGCCCACTTTCATCCCAGGCCGTTACCGGCGCTTTAAATTGATAATCCTCTTTATAATTATTTGTGCAATAATAACCTTGCCTCCTAAGTAATTCACTAACCATCTTTACCTCAGCGCCAGGAACAGCTTCATAAGCCGGCAGACCAGTTTCATCCATATTGCTATTGGTACGCATATGATTAGCGCCGATACTAGATGGATACATTCCTGTAGCTATAGCTGCTCTGCTCGGAGCGCAGACTCCTGAAGTAGAGAACAAATTTGGATAGACAACTCCTTCTTCTGCTAATCGACTAAGATTTGGTGTTGTAATGGTAGAATCTCCAAATGGTGGTAAATATGGACCCAAGTCTTCCGCTACCAACCATAAGATGTTCGGACGATCCGCATTGATACTTTTTGCGAAAGCTTCATTTTTTACCGTGCAGCTATTAAAGTACATGCAACTGGCCAGGCCCATTGTCATAGCTCCCAAAAAGAACAATCGATGTTTACTCACAGCTGCTTAAATTATCTATTGGATACGAAAAGATGTTCAATAATTAAAACAAAATAGCACTCGCAAAATCATTTCAACTTTAGTATTTCACTACCAGCCAAAAGATAAGCTCCTGTTCCAAAATTTTGCCAGCTGTCAGCAGAGGCAGGCTCGGGAAATGCGCCAATATTTTGAACCCAACCTACTCTACCATCCTTATGCTGACATGCCTTTAATGCTTGCCAAGCTCTTTTCACTGCTGAAATATATTTTCTATCTAAGAGGCCGTTGTTAATTCCCCATGTAAGTGCAAAAGTGTAAAAGCCACTACCACTAACCTCACCATGATCATATGATTCTGGACATAAAAGACTCGTTCTCCACAGACCATCATCTGGTTGAATAGCTAATATTTTGGCAGCCATTTCCTGATATAACTCCTCATAAAAGGGACGGTGCTTATAATCCATTGGCATGTCATCTAATAACAAAGCAAGTCCAGCAATGACCCAGCCATTACCACGAGACCAAAATATTTTTTTCCCGTTAGGTTCTTTTTGATCTCTGTCCGAACCTTTCCAGACAAAGCGCATATCCCTGGCAAATAGATGTTCATCTTGATCGTATAACTGGTCATAAGTTTCTATATAATACTTATGCATTACGTCCAGATATTTTGGTTGGCCAGTTTGTTTGGCATATAGATTAATTACTGGAGGAGCCATGAATAGTGCATCGCACCACCACCATAAAATGGTTTTACCCATTTCACTTTTATCATTTCCTTCTTTCCATTGATCCGGCATATACAAATGTGCATCCAGAAATTCTTTTGTAGAGGTTAGATCAACAAAATTTCTTCTATTCTCAGCCCTATCTACATATAAGTAACTGTATGAAATCGCCACGTCATCAGCATGATGCAACCTTTTAAAGGTTTTCCAATTATTCCGATACCCCTGGTTTTTCAACGCCGCCATATACATCATATCATTGGTTGTCTCATGAGCTCTGGCTACACCTGTATAATATGCACCATTAGTCCAATCCGTAGGCGCAAGTGCCATGATAGGATGGGCTTCTTGCCATTCCAAAGCTTTGATCATTGAAGCTTTTATCTCATTCTTATTGATCGCATTTTGAGCCACTGTTTGTTGGGTAACAGTACAGCTGAAAAGAGTAAAGATCGTAACACTTATCAATACAATTCTATTCATCTTATTTCTTTAATTTGAATTTCGTTTCTAAATATTCATTGGAGGATGTGCCAACCATTACAGTATAGTCTCCAGCTTCTAATATATGTTCCATCCTGGGGCCAGTAAAGGCCAGCATTTGGGGAGTGATTTTGAAAGATACATTTTTACTTTCACCCGGATCGATTTCTATTTTGTCAAATCCTTTCAATTCTTTATCAGGCCTCGAAACAGAACCAATCTCATCTTTTATATACATTTGAACGACCTCTTTTGCGCGGACATCCCCAGTATTGGTAATAGTGACAGAAACTTCTATTTCACTTCCCGGTGTTAGTACTTCACTAGATATAGCTATATCTGAATATTCAAAAGTTGTATAACTGAGACCAAAACCAAATGGATAGATGGGACCGTCTTCCAAAAATAGGTAGCCCTTTTTATAATTTATTTCCTTCATACTATAGTGAAATGGAAACTGGCCAATCGACCGAGGTACTGTGACAGGTAGTTTGCCTGACGGAACGGTCTCCCCAAATATGATTCTTGCTGTAGACTCGTCTCCGTATTCACTTAGATCCCAGGTATCTAAAATCGCATCTGCCTCTTTGGAGATCGTATTGATGGATAAGGTTCTACGATGTTTTAAAACTACAATAACAGGTTTGCCCAAAGCCTTGATTTTTTCCAATAACTCATCTTGTGGCCCAACAGGATCGATGGTAGCACGGTCTCCAACCGCATTATTAAAATATGCCTCCTTTGCGGTATATTCATCACCTCCTAAAAACAATATTGTCACATCAGCCTGACGTGATTTGGACAACAATCTTGCTATGACTTCCGGATCCCTAGCTAACAAATTTGGAGCTCCTTTTTGCTCATCAGTTAGAGCAAATCCCCTATCCGCCGTAAATGTATATTTTGATCCAGCAACGGATTCAAACATGGATTGAGTACGTTCGTGTAACAATGGGCCTAAAAGGGCGATCTTGGCTGGCCTATTTTTATTAAGAGGCAATAATTCGTTTTCATTTTTTAATAAAATAATAGATTCTAAATCAGCTTCTTTTGCAAGTGCTAAAGAGGAAGTAGATCGAACGCCTTTTGCTACTTCAGCAACATCAACATACGGATTGTCAAATAACCCTAAAATAAATTTAACCCTCAGCACTCTTCTTACAGACCTGTCAATTAATTCTTCAATTTCAGGATTAGACTTGACCATTTCTGGTAGGTAGGCATATGAATCTTCAGCATACAAATCTATATCAATACCAGCCTCTAATCCCATTAATGCTGCTGCTTCTGGTGATTCTGCTACTTTCATAAAATAGAATAATCTAGCAATATCATTGGAGTCGGAAATTAGGTACCCAAGAAAACCCCACTCATCCCGAAGTAGGTGAGTTAACAATGCTTTATTGCCATGAGTTGCGATGCCATTCAGATCTCCATGAGATGCCATTACACCCAAGGTGCTGGCTTCTTTAACTGCAGCTTCAAAAGGTGGATATATTTCGTCTATTAAGGTTCTTTCTGATATTTCAACTGCTGCAAAATTAGATCCTCCTAAAACCTGTCCATATCCTGCAAAGTGCTTTACTACTGCTCCGATATGTGTTCCCTCTCCCAATCCTTTATAATTACCTTGTACTCCTTTAGTGGCTTGGATAACCATTTCTGTAGTAAGATAGGTATCTTCTCCCCACGCTTCACTCATACGCCCAAACCGTGGATCCCGAACTATATCCGCTTCAGGAGAATGACACATATGCATTCCGCGTAGTCGGGCTTCTCTTCCTACAACATCCCACATGCGATGGATCAAGTCTCTATTAAATGAAGCCGCCGAAGTAAGTGGCCTACCAAATTTAGTACAGCCTTCAGCATCTACCCCATTATATGATTCTGTAACAAATAAGGCTGGTATCCCCCATCGATTATTTTCAATAATGTACTTCTGTAATTCATTGTTCATTTTTGCTGCCGCTACTGGACTAAGGTGCTCCCCTGGATTTTTAATACCAGCGATACCTAATTTGAGCTTCTCAACAACTCTATCAGATAGTTGTAAGTTTCCATCTTCATCAGTCCGTACACCTATATTGGCATGAAAGATTCGCATTTGTGCGACCTTCTCCTCAAGCGACATCAATGGAAGTAGTGCTTCTACTCGTTCTTCTATAGATAAGTTAGAATCCTTGTAGTCGTTGGAATTATAATTGGAATCTCCACACGATGTCATATATAACACTATACTGTAGAAAGAGACAAGGAGTATTTTATTCATCATCGCTTCACATTGGATTGACGCCATCTGGATTTAATATTTGTTATTATTTCTTCAATTTGAAAGACTGAATGACTCTTTACATTGTAACCAAATCATACAGTCAATATCTTTAATTGCATCTTATCTCACTGTATGCCGCAGTTGTAGCTTGGTCAATTAATTGTCCTGTTTCAAATAAAACAAATTGGTCAATCGCGTGATATGCAGATCGCCCCGAAATCTCAATGACATAGATTCCCGAAACATCAAATTCGACAAAAACGTTAAATGGATCTTTATCATTAGTCGTAGATCGCCAGAACCATTCGTTTAATCTATTCATATATACCTTTAACCACCCATCTTTACTTGAGCCTTCTGGACTAGGGGATTTGCCACTTCCTACTGGATACACTCTTTCACCTGTGCTTTCCTTCTCACCATAGAAATCTGATGTATTTGATATCCTCAACCATGAATCATTATGCTCTGTGTTCTTAGTGCCAGCACCAATTCTTGATCGCCAAACAAATTGATATGTCCCTGGATTGGTTATTTGTATTGAATAGGACAATACCCCTTCACCAGGAGTATTGAAGTGATCATCACCCTTCCAGATCAGATACCCTTCTCCTTCATATCCTTGAAATGTCTTTTCCAACTTCCAATCATTATCTATTGGATTGGGATTTTTAAGATCTACACGGAGTACTCCATCTTTTTCAAGATATAGTTGACCAGAAATACAATCATCCACTTCTTCTATCTCCTCCTCCTCAATATCTTCTTCCTTCTCTTCGTGATCTGACACCTCAGAACAACCACTAATCAATCCTGTGAAAGCGATAAAAAGAATGATGATAAGCGTTGAAAAAAGTAGAGTATGGCCCTCTTTACAAGATGTAGCTCGTACAGAGAACAGGCTTAGACCTTGGGTTTTAAGTACATTGTCAACATACAACTTTGACATAGGAAGTTCTATTAAGACTTTTTATTGTTGTGGTAAGTTAACACAGGATGATTTGGGATATGTCCTGTACTATCCTGTTTCAACAACCCCCATCTTATGATTACCTTGAGACCAGTTCTCAAGCATTTCTAGCCCTACGTATTTGACCCAACGTCAACTTAGGGAGTTAATAGTTTCTTCTCTATATCATATCTCTTTTGCCTCCCTGACCTCAATACTAATTATCCTTGACTGAACGGATGTTATCGGTATCTATAATGACCAAAGTGTATGTCATCAATACTTTAGAACGAATTAATTTTGAGCTGAATAGTATGACTGCCTGGTGCTAATCTAATAACTTCATAAGCAGAGGGTACTTTTTCACCATTATGTATTAAATCTTTTCCTTCAAGATTATTGAGTGAAAACTCTGCCACCATATTAGCAGGTATTTCTATTTTATAAGTTTGAAGGCGAGCGCCATTGTATTTATAATTTCCTCTGATAACGCCTTTGACTGTTGGTACCTCTATTGTACTCGATTTTAAACTGCTCATTTGTGGTTTAATTCTAGCAATACCAAAGCCTGCAGTCTTAGGTTGTATACCCCATAAACCTCTTGGTATAATATTAGCAGGTACGGCACCCCAGGCATGATTCCAATCCAAGTTTATTTTATTCTTGTAGCCCCATGCCTCCATACTGATGCTAGAGCCCTCTCTTATCATGTTATACCAACTTCTCTCTGATGTACTGGCTAATAATTGTAAAGCATAATCAGCTTCCCCAGCATTGTATAATCCATCCATCAAAAATTGAGCACCATATACACTACAGGCCATTCCTCGGGACTTCACATACTTGACGACAGACTCTACATACTCTTCTGGTACTAAGCCAAATGCTAAAGGCATCATATTGGCGTGTAGCGATGCGTGATCCGTACCGATACCATCTACATAGATCCCTCGTTCTTTATCAAACATCTTCTCGTTTACAGCTTTTTTAGCTTTGGCTGCTCTTAATTCAAAGTCCAGCACCTCTTGGGTCTTGCCCAAGATTTTTGCAAACTCTGCCATGATTTTCATATTCTCATAGAAAAACGAATTTATCACGGTACTATAAGGCTTAAAGACAAAACCATCACGAGCACCTTTATTTCCACTTCCCATAAAATTAGGGCTTGGCCAGTCTACAATGTCAGTCAGAGGCTTCTTATACCCAGGTTCAAAACCAAGTTTGTACATAAAATCTTCTGTGACTTTCGTAGATGTGATTAACCCATCCTCATTAGACAATTCATATAAGGTCTTATGTTTTAAAGGTTCATAATACTTTTCGATCAGCTCTGTATTACTAGTGTACATGTAGTCTGCATAAATGAGTAAAGCAACGTGCTGCTGCCACTCCGTCGGCCATGTTGGATTTTGCATAAAATACTCAATCGTACGCCTCCCTATGGCATACTCTCTATCCGTAGTGTAGTGACTTAACTGATTGAGATATGCGTCCGCTTCATAAGGTATACGCTCTCGATCACCATCAATGTACAACCCACAAAATGTGGTTGCTTTGATAGAATACCTGCACATCTCCCAAATCTGATTCAAAGTATCGTTATCACTGTTAAAGCTACTTGCTTCATCATCCCAGTAACCTGTATGCCTGAGCTGTTCAAAATCTTCCGCTTTTATAGCAGTTGTAGCACCTTCAACTTCCGCGTACCTAAAAGGCTGCAACACAGGAAATCCTTCTGGCAAAGGAATAGCCTTGCTTGGCCCTTTCATTCGTTTATCAGGGACTGGCTCAATCTGAATTTGGTACTTTGTCTGCGTTGGTTTCACCTCCACCTCTATTTCTTGATATCGGATATTACTTTTCACAGGGGGTGTTCTATTTACATTACCATTAACATCCAGCATTTCCCCAATTCTGAAAGTTAGTGTATGCCGCTTTTTAGCCTTATAAGTAAAACCTATAGTAGCAAAGGCAGCCTTGCCAAAATCCATAAAATATACATCACCTCGCTTTTCGAAATTAACAGGCTTGACCCTAGTGACCATAAACTTGTTAGTAGTAGAGACCATATAGTCATCACTTTCTCCTATAGTGAATTGCTGCGACTGAGAATAATCAACTAAGCGATTCTCTTCATCCCATATCCTCACTTTCCAAAAGTATGTTTTTCCGATTTCAAGTGGGGTACCATCATACTCTATGTCTGTGGAAGATGAGGATCGTACCTGCCCACTATCCCAGACATCACCATTGTTTGCGTCAATGACAGGATTAGAGGTTGCTACTAGAATTTGATAGGCAGATTGAAATTTTGAAGCCAATGGTACGGTCCACCCAAACTCAGGTTTAGTATCCACTACTTCAACCTCAGACTCAGGAGCCCTAATTAACTCAACAGTCAATTCTGTAGGGGGCGTTCTATATTGATTACTGTTCTTTTTGATTAATTCATCGCACTTTTTACGTAAGGCGGCAGCCACCTTTTTATATTTTGAATCCTTAATAAGGTTATTAATTTCTTTCGGATCATCTTTTAGATGATAAAGCTCTTCTATCGTTTTGTCATTTATATATCTAAAGTATTTCCAATCCTTAGTTCTAACCCCTTCACTCGGTGGAATCTCGCTAAAATCCCAAATATGTTCAATCAAAATCGTATCTCTTCCAAGGGTATTGAGTTCTTTTCTAACGATGGGCATTAAGCTTTGACCATGCCATGTATTTGGTGCTTCAATACCTGCTAAATCGACTATAGTGGATGGTACATCAACATTCAATGCCATCTCAGTGATATCTTGATGCTGATCAATTCTCGGATCAAATACGATCAAAGGGACCCTTATAGAATTGTCATACATCAGCCATTTCCCTGCAAGTTGACGCTCACCCAAGAAGTAGCCATTATCACCCATCAGAATAATAACAGTATTCTTGTCGAGCCCTTTTTCTTCTAATTTCTTACGTATTTTTGCAATCTCCAGATCGATTCCAGATATCATCCGATAATACCCCTTTAGACTATGTTGGTATTTTTCAGGGTTGTCGTATCTCCACGTCCATCGAAATCTGTTGAACCCATCCCTAACAATTTTTGGTTGAGCATCAAAATATTTGTCCTCTCCCAAATCTGGGCCAGGTATGATAGTTTCAGATAATAATGGGTCCACTTCTTTTTGCCAATAATATTGGTCTTCTGCTGGATCATGTGCGTGCGGTGCGCTGAAACTTAATGATAAACAGAAAGGTTGACCCCTTTTAGCTTGATCTATAAATTCTAATGCCTTATGGCCAGTATATCTCGTTAAATGAACACTATCACCATTAATTGTTTTATAGAAATAACCTCTTTTGTCTTTGAAATTATTATCGCGATCATATGACTCATATTCATCAAACTGTTTTTCCAACTCGTTATAGCGCACACCATACTTTCCATAAAAACCAGTATAATACCCATGCTCCTTAAGTAATCTTGGATAAGAATTCTTCATGTACTCCTCGCGTACATTCCCTGTCTGAAAATTAAAATTGTGGCTACGCTCATATAGACCTGTTAAAATGCTTGCCCGACTGGCTGCACAAATTGGAGTGCTTACGACAGCATTATGAAAGTAGGTCCCAGATTGGGCTAACCGATCCATTTCAGGCGTTTGGACAAATTCATTACCTACATAGCCAATGGCATCAAATCGCTGATCATCGGTAAGAATAAAAATAATATTTGGCTTGTCAACCGCTGCTTCTTGTTGAGCATCTACAGAATGAACGCAAGAACTGAGAAGGTATAGTACTAAGATAAAGGCGATACTTCGCATAAAAGAGTGTTTATTCCAACTGAATATCTATTTCAATCTTCAAGATTGCTAAATTTATTCATTTGAATGACCAGTACTATCCTGCCCTATCCTGACCTTATCTCTCATTGATGCGACATGGAAGCTCAACTGCAATTGAAATCAAGATATAAAATCACCAACTACTACATCTTATAAGTACGTAGCTGAAGACTTAAGGGATTATCTGCCTCTATTTCAAAGCTCATTTTATTGAGCTGCTTGTCTTCCTAGTAACCAAGTAACACAAAGATTACAAGAACATAAAAACACCCCTTCATCATTTTAATTAATTATCTCCAATGATCCACTACTAAATAATCTTCTTCATTCAGTTTATTCTTTAAAGAATCCGGTATGGTTCTTAGTCTCGTATTTTCGTCAAGTTTAAAATTAGGAGCTGTGAGGATAGGGATATTTCCAAAATCTTCGTTCAAGAAGTCATCCTGCTCCTTCATCCAGATAAAAAGTTGATCCTTTAAGCGACCTTTTATATCATTAAGATCTGGTTGATCTATCAAGTTGGTTTGTTCAAAGGGGTCATTGCGTAGATCGTACAATTCTTCAAACTGTTCGTTTTTAAATGCATTTGCTCCCCTCCGGATGAATACATCTGAACGAGGGTTTCCGGTTAGATTCTTATCGAGAACCTCTAGGGCATTAAAATTTCTTATGTACTTGTATTGCTTATCTCTGATCATCCTTGAGGGAAATATTTCAGATCGTAGTATGTTTTGATTGGTTCTTACTCCATAAATATATTCATGGATAGTAACCTCCTCTCCCTTCAAGAGAGGTAAAAAACTCTGGCCATCGATATTAGTACTAGTATTTCCCCCAGTTATGTCTACTAAAGTAGGAAGTACATCTACATAGTGGATCAATTGATCTGATGTAGATCCAGGTTCTATTACTTTAGGCCAGCGAACTATAAATGGAACTCTTAATCCAACATCCTTTACGGAAAATTTTCCTGACACACCGTGATCCGCACTATACATGAATACTGTATTTTCTCCTAAATATTCATCTACCAAATTGAGAACTTTATCCAATTGTATATTGTCCTCCTCAATACTGCGATAGTAACCAGCTTTCCGATTTACGAATGATATGTCTCCTTTTTTGTGATCATTAAAGGGATAAAGTTGAATACTATCTACAGATGTATCTTCAACTTCAAAGTACGCTGCATGAGGTAGATATGAAGCAACCAGCATAAAAAATGGCTGCTGCGCGCTTTTAAAATAACTTTCTATGCTATCTAATGGAACATAATCTCGTGGAACGCCTTCCTTAGGGACACCCTTCCATGCTTTATCCCAATCAAATACATTTGCAGGCTGTAAATGACTCTTGCCTGCTAACACTACCTCATAGCCTCGTGCTCGCATCATCTTTGTCAAGCTGACCACATCAGGCTTCGTTCGAGTGTGGTTGGCAAAACATCCATTCTTGAGTGGATATAAACCAGTAAGCAATTGTGATCTACTTGGAGCACAAATAGCCTGACCCGTAAACGCATTTTCAAATAAAATACCTTCTCGAGCTAACCTATCTACTGCAAATGTTTTAACTTTCTTATTACCATAACATCCAAAATCATAAATGTCCTGATCATCAGAAAGAAAGAAAATTATATTAGGTAACTCACCCTTATTCTTCCGAATCTCAGATCTGGATACATCTTCATGATTTCTGATACAGCCCAGCATTAAAAAAATAATGAGCGTAAGACATACAATTACTATATTCTTATATTTCATTACAACAGTTCATCGCCTATGAAAGCTATTTGCTTAAAAAATCATCACCCCATCTAGTTCTGAGCTCTACTGCTAACTCTTTGACCAATTCCTCATGTTCTATTTTATCCGCCATATTGTCCAGCTCCATAGGGTCAGTTTTATGATCAAATAACATTCGTTCATAAGCTTCACCCGAGTCATCAGTCCATTCAGTGTAGAATAAGTCGCCTTTGATAAGTGTTACTGCATCCTTGAACTTGCTGACTGCCCAGTCTTTTTCGCTTTGCTCGCCATTAAGCAAAGGAATAAAACTCTTCCCTTCTACTGTTTCTGGAATAGCAACGCCCACTAATTCGGCCAAACTTGGATAAACATCTATATATTCAGTTATAGCGTCAGTACTATTTCCTAAAGTTTTTCCAGGAACCTTAATCATCAGTGGTGCGCGAAGGGCTGTTTCAAATGTGACATGTTTACACCATAACTTATGCTCTCCCAAATTCCATCCATGATCTCCCCATAATACCACGATTGTATTTTTGGCTAACTCAAGTCGTTCCAATTCCCGTAGAACTAAACCAATTTGTGTATCCATATAACTGACACATGCATAATACCCATGCAATAGTTCTTTGGCTAAGTCTTTTGGAATATCTCCTTTTTTAGGTATGTTCTGGTATTGACGTAACTCTCCATAATTATGAAAAGCTCTTTGAGGGGTGGTTTGGGGTTGCTGATAACTTTCAGGTAACGTAATTTTATCTCTATCGTAAAGATCCCAATACTTTTTTGGCGCATTGAAAGGAAGATGAGGTTTCATAAATCCTAAAGCTAGAAAAAATGGCTGATCCTTTCCCTTAAGAAGCTGCAAGTCCTGTATACCGCGTTGTGCTATTTTGCCATCAAAGTAAGCTGTATCAGGAACTACTGCCATCTCATGTGAAACAGCACCTCCTTGAGCCTGCCCCAAGCCTCCATTTTGTTCAATGTTGCTTTTAACTTGATAATCACGAATGTTTCCTTTAGGAAACCATATCCTGTCCCAAGCTAAACTATCATCACTTAGGTTATGATATATTTTCCCATTTGAAATAGTCTCATATCCATTATTCTTTAGTAACATTGGTAAAGAGATTGCATCTGGCACATCAATATCTGCTCTTGTTTTGTAGTCTATAAAACGGTGACGGGTGGGTCTAGTACTTGTCAGTAAGCTGGCACGTGAAGCCCCGCAAACAGGTATATTGCAATACGCACGATTGAAAACTAAACTTTCCTTGGATAACTGATTTAAATTGGGTGAGTGAATATGATGGGCACCATAAAAACTTAGCTC
>CALHUZ010000536.1 GCA_938039305.1 uncultured Saprospiraceae bacterium | reverse complement strand
ATCATAGAGTATAGCAATCGATATATAGACATACTCCCTGAGCTGCGAGATTTATTTTATGACAATTACTTAAAGAGTCATGGCATCAGTTCTGGTTTGATCAATTATAGTCAGATGATCGTCCTATCCTATGAGTGGCAGCAGCAGCATGGTAGTCTACTTCTGGATGAGGTAGCCAAGACTAAGGGCTAAAGAATTTCCCAATATCGGATGAGTGTTGATGCCAAGATCGGCAGTGAGACCAGTGTTAAGTTGTAAGCCGAGCCCCAAGCTTATGGCTGAAGGAGACGTATCTGTAGAAAAGAATATCCGTAACACTTGATGGGGTGCATATCTGAAACCAGGGCGCACTGACCAGCCTGAGTCCCATGATTTGTCCACTGACGTAAATATCTCAAGCTTATCTGAGATGATGTATCCAAGACCTATGTCTGCTTTTCCTGAGATACGCCGATCATCATTAGTCAACTGCGCTGGGTTTTTGATAGACGCAGATATGATGATCTTTTCATCAATTAATTGCCAGTAGCCTAAGGTAAGATCGGCAATATTGGATTGGCCAAAGCCTTCTATCTGGATCTGATAGGCATTGGCTTGAATACCAAGGTAGGCGTGCTTTCCAATACTTCTTGCAAAGCTAAGCGACAGCTGGTTCTCTTTAAATCCATCGATACCATAGCTTCCGACTAACAAGCCGATGGCTGAATTATTAAAGCTCTTGGCCAATGCTGCGCTTCCTGCAAGGATATCAGTACTATATCTACTACTCATGGCTGTTGTGAAATCCCAACCATCAAGGTTATGGGCAGTAGCTGCTGGATTAGCATATTGAGCGGTGGCGCCCCACAGGACTGGCGAATTATCAGAAGTGGCTATCTGTCGAGCATGTTCGATATGCTGAAAGGTCTGTGCTTGAGCCATGAAGCATATGCTACAGACTAATAGAAGCAATAGAATCTTAGAGATGACAGAATTCATAAACTTGATAAAAGCTCAAGATAAATGGCTCAATCAGAAAACAAGTACGTCTTAGATAATTTTAAGAAGGGCTGGAGCGTCTCAAAGGACCCAAAATGCAAAAAGCGTCAATGTAATTGACGCTTTTTGCGGAAGGTTTTAACAGTTGCAGCAGTTTTAAAACTATTATTGCAACACTTCTTATTGTATTGTTTTAACATAAGCATGTATGACAAATAGCGTACCAAACCACGGGATAGATTCGATTACTTTTTTGGGAAGTTTTCCGAAGGTGTCGTTTTGTCCAGCATCTGAGCTTCCGGAGTTCGCATTCATAGGAAGATCGAACGTAGGGAAGTCTTCACTTATCAATTACTTGTGTGATCGAAAGAAGTTAGCTAAGACATCCGGTACACCTGGGAAAACACAGTTGATCAATTTATTTGAAGTAGATGACAATTGGATTCTGGCAGATTTACCTGGATATGGATATGCCAAGCTGAGCAAAAAGAAGAGGGCAAAATTCACTGTCATGATTGAGAATTACCTCAAGCAGCGACCTAATTTGATCACTGTCTTTTTATTAATAGATAGTAGGGTGTCACCTCAGCAGTCTGATTTGGAGCACATTAAGTGGTTAGGAGATCAGGGGATTGCTTTTAGTATCATCTTCACTAAAGCAGATAAGCTCAAGCCTAAAGAGATAGAGACTAATACTGGTGTCTTTTTAAAGACCATGAATGATATGTTTCACGAGGAGCCTAATCACTTCATCACGTCTGCCGCAGGAAGAACTGGTGCTGAAGATGTCCTTGACTACATCAACTATGTAGCAGGGGAGTACGCTGAACCAGAAACTGAATAGACGGTGCTGGGGATCTTAGTTAAGAAAACAGGTATATATATAAATGTGAAACCAAGAAGTATATCTTTGCCGCGCTGCTTATGAAAGTATTTTCTCATCTCATACCTAAGATTGAAGACTGGCCTATAGCCATATTCCATAGTGATCGACAGCGCGTGGTTAAGAAGCTCGCGAAGGAGACTATCGAAGCACTTAAGGATGATCCTGAGTTAGTAAGCTTTTTGAATCAGACAGTCTACGGCGAGAAACTGAGGACGAAGACGGATCCATTAAAAGTGGATCCACCTAAAGAGTATGGTTACTGGAAGAAGATAGAGTCTGAGCTGAGCGATACCATGCGCGAAGATGTAGTCAGTTCTGATGTGCATCTTGAAGTCCTAACTAAGATAGTCAATAGATATGCTGAGGAGATTGTAGGTGACTTTAAGCCAAAGACTTTTCGCTTCGTTCGTAAAGTGACAACATTCCTTTTTAAACTATTGCTGAATCCTTTCAAGTCGAAAGGCCAAGGTTTCTTCTGGGGAGGTAAAGAGTCAGTCTTAGAAAGAATAAAGATAGACGGCCCACTCGACGATATAAGAGAGCTATTTGATAAAGGTACTGTTCTGGTTTTGCCTACACACTTTAGTAATCTTGATTCTTTGGCAGTTGGTTATTCTATGGACATGCTTACTGGGCTGCCATTCTTTTCATATGGTGCCGGGTTGAATCTTTATGATCAAGAACTGTTCGCCTACTTTATGAGTCGGATAGGTACATACAAGATAGATCGAAGAAAGCGCAACCCTATATATCGCAAGACCTTAGTTCAGTTTTCAACAGTAGGTATTCAAGAAGGATTGAATAGTATATTCTTCCCAGGAGGCACCCGATCTCGAAATGGAGCGATAGAAGGTGAACTCAAATATGGCTTGATGAATACCATCATAGATAGTCAGAATGAGTTCTATATGCGCAATATAGATCGCAAGATTATAATTGTTCCATTAGTCATTAGCTATCACTTTGTATTAGAGGCGAGAAGTTTGATCGATCAGCATTTGCGAAAGACCGGTAAAGAGAACTATATAGACAGATTGAAGAAGAAGCGTGTTACGATGAAGAACACGAGACTATTCAGAAGATTGTGGACGAGAGGATCTGAGGTCACTATGTCCTTTGGACATCCAATAGATATTTTTGGTAATAAGCTAGATAAGGAGGGCAGAAGTATCAAGGATGGTAGAGTGATCGACATCCGTGATTATTTTAGATCAAGTGGAGAGTTGAACAAAGATCTTCAACGTAATAGAGTATATAGCAGATACCTCGCTGACGAGTTAGTCAAAAGCTATCTGCACGAAAATGTGGTTCTGACAAGCCATGTAGCAGCATTTACAACTTTTCAAATATTTGAGAAGCAATATCCTAACCTTGACTTGTTTGCGCTGCTCGCTCTTCCAGATGATTATCTTAATATACCTGAGTTGGATCTTTATGCACAGATAGAAAAGATGCAGACGAGACTTAGAGAGTTAGCAAGCATGGGGTCGCTGAAGTTAAGTCAGGAGGTAGATCAGATGTCACCTGAAGAACTGGTTAAAGATGCTATCAAGCACTTAAACTCTTATCACTTCTATATGCCGATAGGTCTAAAGAAAGGCAATGTGATCTGTGAAGACTTAAAGTTGTTGTACTTCTATCACAACAGACTATATGGATATAAATTAGATCGCCTTGTCTCTGTGGCTAATATGCTGCCGATCAAACTTAGGAGAACACTTTATTAGACTTCAATAGCTCCAAAGGTTAAGTGAATTAGTTTTAACGATGATATAGTTATATTTACGAAAGTATAAGGAGGCTCATGAAGAGTATATTCTGTTATTTTCCTTAAAAGATACCTTTCGATTGAGATACATCATATACGATCTTGAAGCCACCTGCTGGCGCGGCAGACCACCTAAAGGTATCACTGAAGTGATTGAGATAGGCGCGGTAATGGTAGATCGGTTTGGAGATGTGAATAGTACTTTTTCGCAATTTGTAAAGCCAACTGTGAATCCTCATCTGAGTGGATTTTGCAAAAAGTTAACTTCTATCACCCAAGAGAATGTAGATGCAGCCCAGACATTTGGAAGGGTAGTAGAGGACTTTATGAACTGGGGCGAGATGTACGATGATGAATACATCCTGCTTTCTTGGGGCGCAGATGACAAGATGTTATTGGCTAACGATTGTAAGCTTCATAAGGTAGATCATGAGTTCACAGAACAATTCGTCGATCTTAAAAAAGCCTATCGTAACCTCAAGAAGCTCAAGCACGCAAGAGGACTAAAAGCCACAGTTAATACTGAAGGTTTTGATTTTACTGGACTGCACCACAGAGCGATCAGTGATGCAGAGAATCTGGCTAAGGTTTTTATAAAATACCTCGAAGACTGGGATCTTTACTATCCAAAGACATAGAAAATTATTAAATAGCGGATTATGAAAAGTGTGCTATTAGTTTTTTCTAAGTATGTCGATATGCTCATCGATAGATTAGGTAGATCTACTGCATGGCTCACTACAATCTTAATGATCCTGATCTGTATAGATGTACTTCTGCGCTATGTGTGGAGCATCACGTACAACTGGATGGTAGAATTAGAATGGCACTTATTCGCTATCATATTTTTAGTAGGGGCGTCTTATACTTTCTTGCATGACAAGCATGTCCGAGTAGATGTGTTCTATGAGCGGTTTCCTTCACACCTGAAGAGCGCCGTTAATCTATTTGGTGTTTTACTTTTTCTAATACCATGGTCTCTGGTTGTTATTTATTATGGATGGGACTATATGGCGAACTCCTTTTCATTCAGAGAATCATCATCACAACCGAATGGTCTTCCAGCTCGATATGTGATCAAATCATTTATTACAATTGGTTTTTTCTTGCTTTTGCTTCAAGGAGTATCAAAGATTATTAAGTCTATTTATTCCAAAGAGTTGTAGATGGAGTCGATAGCACTGGTATTGTTCATATTGATCTTCATCTTGATTCTATCAGGAGTGCAAGTTGCATTTGTCTTAGGTGGATTGTCTGTGATATTTGGACTGCTTTTCGTTCCAGATTTTTTCAGTTTACTGCCATTGAGGATCATGGGTACGATGCAGAATCAAGTGCTCTTAGCGGTGCCGCTATTTATCTATATGGGACTGATGCTTGAGAAGTCAGGCTTAGCCGCATCTATGCTTCATGCTATGTCTCGACTTCTAGGAAATGCCAAAGGAGGACTGGGCATCTCAGTCATATTAGTAGGGTCATTGTTAGCGGCATCAACTGGTATCGTCGGAGCTACAGTTGTCACGATGGGGTTGATCAGTCTGCCCGTCATGCTGAAAAATAACTACCAAGTAGAACTGGCTACAGGAACGATAGTCTCGTCTGGAACACTTGGACAGATCATACCTCCGTCAGTTGTGTTGGTACTTTTAGGCAGTGTACTTAATGTATCAGTAGGTGATTTGTTTAAGGCTGCGCTTTTGCCAGGGCTGATCCTGATCTGTGCGTACGTACTGTATGTGTTTGTCATCAGTCGAATCAGGCCAGGTATCGCTCCTCCGATCCAGCATGATCCTGATCACGCTGTCAGTACTAAAGATATACTCACTGCATTCCTCTTGCCATTTATACTGATTATAGCTGTCTTAGGTTCGATCTTCGCGGGTATCGCAAGCCCTACTGAAGCATCAGCAGTTGGTGCTATGGGAGCGACGATACTCACCTTCACTCAAGGTAAATTTTCCATGAAAGTACTGAGGGAGGTGATGCAAGGAGCGACTCACTTAACCAGTATGGTCTTTTTGATCTTGTTAGGCGCAACCACATTTGCTCTTGTCTTTAGAGGCTTAGAAGGAGATAGGTACTTGGTCGACCTTATTCAAGAAAGTGATCTCTCTGCGACTACATTTTTGATTCTAATCATGGTCGTTGTCTTTATCCTTGGCTTCTTTATAGACTTTATCGAGATTATCTTCATCGTAGTGCCGGTGGTGGCTCCGATCTTTACGGCATATGGTATAGACTTGATATGGATCGGTATACTACTTGCTCTGAACCTACAGACTTCTTTTCTGACTCCGCCATTTGGGTTTTCACTATTCTATCTAAAGGGAGTGGCGCCTCCCGAAGTGAGTACGACACAGATATATAGGGGAGTGATCCCGTTTCTGATTATTCAGATCTTTGTTCTGATGCTCGTAGCGTTCTTCCCTGAGATATTGGATATTATATAGAAGTTAGAATCGTCAGCCTTTGTTATCTAAAATTGATGAAAATGAATACGACTAATTAAGTCTTATACTTGAGACAAGGCGAGAACAGGAGATTTAAATAGTAAATTAGGGAATAAAAAAAAACCCGGATTCATCACCAGCATCTAATATCTGGGAGAG
>CALHUZ010000535.1 GCA_938039305.1 uncultured Saprospiraceae bacterium | reverse complement strand
AGAAGTCAAGTTTATACTTGAAACTTTCAATACCCTGAGCGACTCGTTTGCGATCATATTGGACGGCAATTCAATTGACACATTAGAATACCCAGCAACCAGTGGTGATCTCATATGCACCACCCTTCCTATCATTGGAAGTGGAATGAAGGGACTAAACTTAACAGTAAGAGATATAGCAAGTACAGATTTAGAAACTGGAATATTCATAAGTGAGATCCACTATGACAACGTGGGTGGAGATGACGGAGAAAGCATAGAGATAACTGGACCTACAGGAACAGATCTTACAGACTATCAAATAGTTTTATACAATGGAAGCAATGGTCAAGAGTATAAAACAATAGAGCTAAATGGAGTGATCCCAGCCAGCGGTGTCGAGTGTGGTGCTATTGCATTTAGATATGAAGGAATACAAAACGGGCCTGACGGTATGGCTCTTGTAGCTCCAAGCGGTGAAGTGTTAGAATTTTTAAGCTACGAAGGTGTTTTTTCTGCAACCGACGGGCCTGCCTTAGGTCTCATGAGCGTAGATATTGGCATTTCCGAATCGGGTTCAGACTCTGGAGGCATGTCACTCAAACGAACAGATGCTGGATGGGTTGGCCCAACCCTACATTCCCGAGATATATTAAATGCTAACCTCAGTTGTATCTCTACTACTCCTCTGAATGTCTGTCAAGATGTATTGACATTTGATGTTCCTAATTGTCCTCTATTTGATTTATCACTTACTAAAACGTTAAGTGCCAATCAATCGGTTATGATAATGCCTGGCGATACGGTTTCATTTGACATCACCGTAGCCAACAATGGAACAGCAACTGCATATGACATTGAAGTCATTGACTACTTGTCTAAGGAGTTTGCATATGACCAAAGTATAAACGATTCTAAATGGGATGCCGATACAACTTTCAAAGCCATCTCTGCTCTAGCTCCCGAAAATGACACAACTATCACAATACACTTGATTCTTGATTCAGACTTTATTGGTTTTCAAATTTCCAATACTGCAGAAATCACTTTTGCTGCACTTGCCAAAGGAGGCCCAGCAGCACCTGATCTGGATGATGAGTTTGGAGGTGGATCTATGGATGAAGAAGACACCGACACTGCACTTTTACAAGTTTGTCAAAGTGCGACAATTGGAATACCTGTTGTTGAAAATATCGCTATTTGTTATCCTGCTTCGGACTTACCAATAATCCAACCATACAATGCCAATCCAATCGCTTTGCTGGAAGATTTTGAAACAGATGGAAATGGAAGTCGATACTTCACTTCAATTACAGAGTTCACAGATAGTAGTGGTAATTATTTCACAAGAACGGACGGAAGCAATACTGCCGTCGATCATAATGACTTGAATAACATAAGCGGAAGTTCATGGTTTGGCATTCAAGATTTTGATGTAGAAGGCAGGCCAGAACAAGCGACTATAATTCTATCTTCAAAAGACATAAGAGGTCTTTGCAATCTTGAACTCTCAGTTCTACTCGCAGAAGATGATGCAAGTGACAGCAATGAAGACTGGGATGGGGGAAATGCAGACAATAACTTTGTTCACATTGACTACAGCCTTGACGGTTCTGACTTTATAGACGGTATCCATGTAGAAAGCAGTAGTTCAAGTTTTAATTCTGCGCCGAGAATAGATATTGATTATGATGGTATAGGTAATGGTCAAGAGATCACTAATACATTCACTTCATTCAGCATACCTCTTGTAGCCACTGGAGACAGCATCACAATTAGAATAACGGCTAATCTTCAAAACAATGATGAAGACATAGCCATAGATGATATCAAAGTAAGCGGACAACCAGCGACTTACAACATATACGATTATGATCCAACTTCAGGAGGCAACGTCTTGGCTGCTTCTGTTTCTTCATTTTATCCACCTGCACCAGCGGTAGGTCAGACGGATACTTATTGGCTGGCTAACAATTGTAGTATTTGCGAAGGAGAAGCGATACCAGTCACGGTTTCTACTCACCCTGATGCAGAGAGCATAGCTTGCTATAGCGATGTTAATCTTGTACTTACAGAATCATGCTCTTGGGACATGGAACAGCTTGATCCATTTTACAGCAGTGATATTAATTCAGTCTTTCTATCTCTAAGTTTCAAAATCAAAAATGGCCAGACGCTTGATGCTCATGATCTTCATGCTTATATAGGAAGAAGTGACATCATCTATGAATTAGTCGATGAGTGTACGGAGACTGTTTGTTGGGGCCATTTGAATTTAGAATCTAAATCTTTGCCTGCTCCTGTATTTAGAACGGACACCATATGCTGCAATGAGTTCCGACCGGATGGGTTGGTATGGTCAGAAGTAGAACTTCGAAATTATTTAGACGATTTGTGCATTGCAAAATATGATCAGATCAATCAACAAAGCACTTTCGATGGCAGTTTGTGTGATACGATTGTAGAGACCATTTCTTTCTATGCAGCATTCTTAATTGACGAAACCAAGCAAAGCAATCTTGTATATCAGCATAAGGTTGTGAGTATTCCTCTTTCAATAGATGATATACTTTCGCCAGGAAGCGAAAATCTTGCAAATCCTATTGCACTTTCTGATACAATTATAATAGAAGCTTGTGGTGACTTTGACTTCACTCCACTCAGCATTGCTACTTACTGGTCTAACGAGCTCGACCCAAATGATGAATTAGACAATGGCATTAATGAAGGTATCCCATTTGCATATCCATACATTGTGAAGGATACAATTGAAAAAGAAAAGCTATCATATTTCCAAAGGATCAATGAGACAACAGTTAAACAGCCTATCTTATATGAAGGTCTATGGATAGAAGCAGATGTGATTGTCAAGGACACCATCATTGATACGATTAGAACAATTGAAAAAGCTCCATACTACCTCGATTTAGATTCTATCCCGACTTGCAATCTAAGTGTAAAATATACAGAC
>CALHUZ010000534.1 GCA_938039305.1 uncultured Saprospiraceae bacterium | reverse complement strand
CCTCGCGCTCTACTTTCTCACCTATTGGCTTTCCATCTATCCAGGCTATAGAATTGATATCTTCTTCGGTAGCCTTTACAGTGTATTGAAGTGCTCCTGTGATTGAGTATACGAAGATCGTATTATCATAATTTAGATAGGCGACTGAACTACCATCAGTATTCCAGGCTATGTCATTAACGTAGTGACCTTCTCCGAAAGAATCTGTGGTATTTGCAATGATTCCGTTTTCTATTTTTGCAATAGATCCCGTCCCATCATTACTGCTCATTGCAATATACTTTTGATCAGGACTCCAAGTGATATTCTTTATAGATCTACTATGAGGTTCGTATGATGCTGAAGTCATATTTTCTAAATTGAAATGTCGCAATATTCCACCAGAAAAACCTATCATCAACTGTGAACTATCTTTTGAAAAAGAAATTGAGCTCGACTCGCTTGAGTGACCATCCATGAGATTCAATAATTCTCCTTCGGCATTCCATATCCTAACTTTTCCGTCGTTGTGTCCTGAGACTATCTTATTGCCTTCTTTATTCCAATCTAAAGACCAAACCGGAGTGTTGTCTCCAGGGAATATATTTAAGAGCTCTCCTGCTTCATTCCATGTTCTTACCGATTCTCCACCTGTAGCGAGTATACTGCCATCCTTGTTCCATGCTAAGCTTCTGATCTCCTTCTCATGCGAAGTCATCTTTTTAATCAGCTGTCCGTTATGATCCCATATTTTCACATTATGTATCGGGTCTTCATCATTACCATAATCCCCAGTCGCTAAGTGCTTCTTGTTAGGATGCCAATCAACTGAAAGAACTGCTTTCCTTCTATGATCTCCATTCTCTATAAGTAGACTGTCTCTACTCGATATCGAGTAAGTTCTAATTGTATTGTCCCAGCATGCGGCAGCGATCTTATCTTCATCAAGCCAATCAATACCCACACATCCTCCGTTCGCTCCTTTAAACATCTTAACGAATACTCCTTCTGGCGTCCAGATTCTAATCGTACCATCATGGCTCGTAGAAGCAAAGTACTTTCCTTGAGGACTCCATCGCACAGAGCGGATCTGTCTGTTGTGATCCTTTATGATGATATTAGATTTCTTTACAAGATCCCATAGGATGATCCGTGGATCATCGTGACCACCAGAAGCTATTATCTTATTTCCGTCAGGGCTATAATGTATGCTATTGATAGTAGCCTTGAATCCAGTTAAAACCTGAACCAATTCTAAATTGTCAGCATCGTATATTCTGAGCAGTCCACTTGCATTGCCCACGGCTATGAACCGATCGTCAGGGCTCCAGTCTAATGACCAGATCTTTCCTCCCCTTGATGCTTTGGTTTCTATAAGACTTATGATGTCACTTTGCTCTTGATTAAGAGGTTGCTGATTCTTGCAAGCGATGCAGATAGTTAAGATTATAAAATAAGTGGCGAGTTTCAATTAAGCAGTTTTATAAGATTGAGTTTCCGTTTGTGTTCATTGAATCAACTTAGCTATAAACATATTCTATTTTCGGCTAACTCACGCTATTCAGGTTTTGGTCGGTGATCTTTAACCGAGCTCCCCATCCGCTTCGCGGTGCTCTTTCTCTTGAAGGTCGTTTACTTCGGCTAACAAAATATGCGATCCCTATCAACTTCATATATAAATAATTCATCATATGATGGTCAATCCGTCATTTCCGCACAAAACCCTTAATAAGCCCCATCATAACTCTTGATAATCAATTAGTTACAACCAGACATCTCAACTTTATGCTTCAAGGGCAAACCCGCGATTTTGCTATTTTGTTTAACTTTTATTATTAATACTTAAACAAAATGGAAGTAACCTACGTTTATACCTTGAATCTGCAGATAGCATTTTATGCAGCTTTCTTCTTGAGTCATACAACGAAGTTATTGACAAGAAAATAGCCAAGCATCGAAGCACAAAAGCAGACATCAATTAATCATCATTTATAAAAAAGAGCTTAACGCTCAATTGAGTATTTAATAAAACTATCGAATTATGAAATTGAAATTATCATTCTTAATAATCGCATTATTTTCTTATGGTCTTTTCGCATGCAGCGATGATGAGCCAATAATACCAGAGGTGCCTACGACTAACACCATTGTAGATATAGCTGTTGGAGATGCACAGTTTTCTACTTTAGTCGCTGCGCTGACACGTACTAATTTAGTTGCGACATTGCAGAGCGCAGGTCCATTTACAGTATTTGCTCCTACCAATGATGCATTCACAGCTTTAGGCGTGGACTTAGCGACTGTTTCAGATGCTGACTTAACTAACATCTTGTTGAATCACGTCATCGGAGCAAAGATCAATGCTGGTGACATAGCGGATGGACAGACTTATGCAAGTACTGCTTCTGCTTCAGGACCAGGAGGTGAAGCATTGTCTATCCTTATTGAAAAAGGTAGTGCAGGTGTTTCTATTAATGGAGCGATCAATGTCACGACTGCCGATGTAGAAGCTGACAATGGTGTGATACATATCGTTGATGCAGTAATTATGCCTTTAGATGTTGTAGGACACGCAGTTGCTAACAGCGCGTTCACTTCACTTGTAGGTGCTTTAAGTGGTGCGCCAGGAGAATTGGTAAGTGCTTTACAAGGTACTGGACCATTCACGGTTTTCGCACCTGTTAACGGAGCTTTCGATGCTATTGCAGATGTGGTTGCAGGGTTAACACCTGAGCAATTAGCTACAGTACTGACGTATCATGTTGTCGCTGGCGCAAATGTAAGATCAGATGCACTAACGGATGATATGGTTGTAACAACTTTGTCAGGTCAAGATATTACAATTGACTTAGACGGTGGTGCGTCAATTAAAGATCAATCAGGAGCTGATGTAGCGATTGCACTTGTAGATGTTCAAGGTACTAACGGAGTGATACATGTTATAGAGACTGTATTGTTACCAAGTTTATAGAAAGTAGTAGTTGGTTATCATACAAGAGGGAGTATACTAAAGTATGCTCCCTCTTTTTTGATGACATTTTGATGTAGAAGCTTTTAAATCAGTTTCTATTTTTGGCAATCTCTTAGCGTTGTAGTCAACCTTTAAGAAAAGTAAGAAATGCCTAATGGAGGCTAATCACAATTTAATAACAGCCTCTGCCATACCCATGGCAATACCCGACCTTATTCTTCACAACTTAATCCAATGGAAAGATAGAAAGCAACCGCTTCGGGTAAAGTATTAGTACTTGTTCTTGTGTCTCCTGAAATGTTGTTTGACACGACGAGCATTTCATCTTCTTGACATACTGTCCAATCCTGCGCATCACCGGTACTAGTTACAGTGCCTTTGCAAGTGCGACAATTCTCACTTGAACAGCTGAATAATGCGAGTGAGCAGATGGCTAACAATAATAACTTCTTCATGATAATTTTCTTTATCTATCAATTACAAAATAAGCCTAAGTCGATTGCAATAGGTAAGTAACTCATTCTTTTCATTGAATAATATAAATGCAAGCCACTTTATCATTATCACTTACATGTACGTTAAGAGCTATGCATAAAGATCTCCTTGAAGATATTTAATGCCTGTATCACAAACGACGGTTACTACTTTCTTGCCTGCACCGAGCATTTTTGCCCTTTGCATGGCTGCCCATACATTAGCACCAGCAGTTGCACCTCCCAGAACTCCTTCCTTTTTTGCTAATTCATTCGCTGTCCAGTAGGCATCTTCATCCTTAACTGAAACAACTTCATCGATTAAGTCTCTACGTAATATTGATGGCGTAAATGAAAGGCCTATACCTTCTAACTTATGTGTCCCTTTAGTATCTCCTCCAGAGATATTTCTCACATAATACGGTTCGACTCCGACTACTTTTAAAGTGGGATATCTTTCTTTTAATACTTCAGCATTTCCAGATATACATCCGCCGCCACCGACTGCCATAACGAATTCATCAATATCGTCATCTAACTCTTCAATTATTTCATGAGCCATGTTGTGATAGCCCAACTTGTTGTCAAGATTGTTAATCTGATCTACCCAAAATACATCAGGCTCATTTTTTAATTCTTCGACACGAGCGATCATTCTATTGATAACATCAGCCGTAAGGACATCATTTTCAGCGTGAACGATTTCAACTGTAGCTCCAAAGGCACTCATTGTTTGTAACTTCTCTTTAGAGAAACCATTAGAAGAAACGAAGTACGCCTCATAGCCTTTCCTTGCACAAAGCATCGCTAGCGAACTACCCGTGCTTCCTCCTGTGTATTCTATAACCTTTATCCCTTTTCTTAACTCGCCTCTTCTTTCCGCCCCCTCTATCATAGACAGTGCCATCCTATCCTTCATACTACCAGTGAGGTTCGCTCCTTCAAATTTTACATAGATATCGGCGCTGTCGGCTTCAATCATATTTTCTAATTTAATCAAGGGCGTATTTCCAATTCCTATCATAGTGTGTTATTTTGTAAAATATCTATAGGAGATTCTTTATTTCTTCTTAGGTATAAACTGACTGGGATCATAAAAGAACTGCTCTTTCATAATCTTCTCACCACTCCAATCTTGAAAAACCACTTCCTCTATTTCTGAAATAGAATGATCCTTCCATTCAAACTTGAATTTCCATTTGATAGCTACTTTATCACCTGAATGAAAAAAGGGTCGAATGCATTCAGAGTCTACTTTGATTGCTTTACTAAGTACCATTCGTTCATACTCAACCAGTTTGTCTCTTCCTTCTCTCGGTGCACTTTGATTCTCTTGGATACTGGCATCCTCGGCGTAGAAGTTTTCTATCACATGGTCATGTGGCTCGCTTTTGACCGCTTTGATAAAACTCTCGATCGTTTCTAATGTCGGCATTATCTATAATTTATAAATGTTAATAACAATATTGGTATCACTCAATTGAGTAGTGATTCTTCAAGTGAGGGGCAACCCAAGTAGTCCAGCACCCGATTCACAACTTCTTCACCTCTCAGGTTGTGATTGAGCCCTTCTGTTAAGAACAGCTCTGTCTCTATATCGGCAGCCTTGAGTAAGTCCCTGATCTTGATGGCATTATGATATGACGTCGCTTTATCTTGCTTATCATGAATGATCAAACTCCGGCATGGTTTTACTTTTTTAGAAAATGTACTATGGCTATAATCATCCAATGAAATGCCTATGTATCTTTTAAAGAAATCAGACAAATAGTGATGTGAACGATCAGAAAGAGTAAGTCTCTTCTTATAATTATCCATAAACTCAACAGCACTAAATGGAGAAGCCAGTGACACATAGCTCTGTACCCGATAACCGCTATGATACATAAAGCTGGCACAAGCAAAACTGCCTATTGAGTGGGCTATAAAATGATCGATACTACCCTTCTCTTCGAGCAAGGCTTTTATTGATTTTTCGTAATGAGGAAATGTACAGATCTTTCCTTCAGAATTGCCATGACCTGGGGCATCGAACGCGTAGATTGTAAATCTACCTTTGTCTAATGCTTCTACAAAGGAATCCCACTGAGAGCTATTACTTCTCCACCCATGTACTAACAATATCGTTTCCTTACCTGCACCCCAAGCATAATACTGTACTTGATTGCCATCTACTTCTAATTGGAACATATCAGAGGTGCTTAGAAAGTCCTGTTGCTCAGGAAGCAGTATAGACTTAAATGGATATGCAAATAAATAAAAGGATTGCTTCGCTGACAGCTGTGGACTGAGCCAAGTCAGAGCATTAAAGTATACAGAAATAACTTTTAGAATAATCTTTATCATAATCTCACAGTTAGATACCAATCGGTATCTTGTTGGGCAAAAAAAACTAAATCAATATTCTTTTAATTTCAGACTTCAAATACTTAGTGGTAGCAATCAAATGCTTGTCGCTATCCATAACCTTAAGCATCATCACAGCCCCTTCTAAAGAAGAGATAATGATAGATGCCAATCCTTTCACATCAGTATTTTTCCTTATCTGCTTGTGCTTGATGCCATTGTTAATGACACGGCACAAATTAAAGTGCATCACTTCCATAACCTTCTGCACTATCACCTTCAAGTCAGGGTTATTATCATCTGCCTCTATAGATGCATTCATCAAAGGGCAGCCTCCTTCAAATGGTGGATCAGTATGATAACGAGCGAAATACTCAATGATGGCGTACAACTTCTTCTTTACGCTTTTAGCCGCTGAGATCTCATCAGCAACTTCTGAAACCATTTTGGTTGTCATGAACAAAAGCGCTTCTCTTTCTAATTCCGCCTTATCTTTGAAGTGCTTGTAAATAGCCCCTTTGGTCAACTTTGATGCCTTACAGATATCACTCAATGACGTAGCCTTATAACCTTGAATATTGAATAAGATACTCGACTTTTCAAGTATCCTCAATCTTGTTAATTCAGGGTTACGCATGTGACTTTTCCAAGTTTTACAGAAACGAAGATACCGATTGGTATTTAATAATGCAAGTGATGAGCATCGAATACATCATATTCATCAGAATTACCGATCAAATGTTCGTATTAGATCAGTGCTTATCAAATGCTAATAAAAAGTGATCAGCCGAGGCCTTTCCCTCCTTTCAGCTCGACCTATCAGTTAGACTTCTCAAAGGAGGTGGCTTGATCCTTAATCACAGCCCATGTGCCATCTTCTGATCTATGTAGGACATAAGTGACGACCATATTATGGAAGTAAGGTTGACCGTCGCGATCAGGTTCATTGTAGTAAGCCTTGACCGTAGAAGTAGCAATTCCATCATATAGTTTAAAATCAATCAATTCATGTCTTATAGACCACGCCGTATCTTGAAACCAACTTTCGTGAAATGCCACAAAGGAATCTGCACCAGTCATTATATCACCATTAGTCAGTATGAGTTCCATCTCATTAGACTCGGACATCGTCTCTTTGAGTGCCCCCAGGTCTTTATTTTCTAATGAAGTAAGGAGCTTCTGTAACGTCAACTTGGCTTTGTCATCATGGACTATCTCCTTTACAGAGGAACTGCAACTCGTGGCAATCATACCACCTAAAAGCACAACTGTAATCAAGAGACAAAATGTCCTAAGGAAAGCTAAGAAGATCTTCATTGTCGAATTTTACTTTTCGTAAATATACTCCAGTTTATAATTTGCGAATATACACGTGTCTTTTGACAAGTATTTACAAATCGGTTAATGACCGTTCGCATAGAAATATCTTATACGACAAGCATGCCCAATACTTCTATTATCCTTGGATTCAGATATACGCAATTCTAATAAGTGACTTTCCTTGGATAACCCAGATGCTAAAGTATAATACCATGGGAGATGCAACCCTTTACTCCATTTTGTAAATAGGTTTAACTTTTCCCATTCTACACCATCTATTCTGTATTCTATCTCACCTGCGTCTCGACCAGCCGCTACAGATATGCCTACTGTATTGCCCTCAAAATTTAATTCTAAAGTGCTTCCTGGCGCATCACTTATTAACATGGGCACATCTACATAATTCGATCTTGTACCAGTTCCATCGTTAGGATTCCAAAATGCATCGATGCTCCAACCTTTGCCAAGTTGAGCTTCATCTATATTGATCAGATATCCATTATCATATGATAAGTCGTCTATTTTTTTTGATAACCAAGAAGGTGACATCTTATCACCATGATCAAAATGACCTGAATAGGCATTATCTAAAAATTGAATTATCGAGTTGGCATAGACCCCTTGGCCAAAAGGAGATGGATGTAGATTTATAAAGTCATCTTCCCAAGTGAACTCCTGATTATTTATTCTATCAGTAACTTCTTTTGCAAGATTGATCGTGGGGATACCATAGTGTTCAGCAACGGCATTATGATTGACGATCACTTCAGGTTCAGCTCCGTTATTATAGCTTTCCATTTTATCTGGATCTACGAAATGCATCATTACGATATCGATGTCTGCATTTGCTACTTTCAGGTGCCTGACTATTCCTTCCATTGCTCTAATCTGCTCAGTTGCCGTTCTTCCGTTAGATGCATCATTCACTGCTGCTTCCTCAAATAGTAAGTCTATTGTTCCCTTGGACAAGACATCTCGTTCTAACCTAAAGGCTGCTGGCGTAGTACCCATGGAAGGAATCCCTGCTTCTATGAATTCAAATTCTGTATCAGGAAAACGC
>CALHUZ010000533.1 GCA_938039305.1 uncultured Saprospiraceae bacterium | reverse complement strand
CGTTCTGACATGTACTTATAAGTCAAGTCAAGTACCGCATCCATAAGGCCAATTGAATTCATTGCCAATACCAATCTTTCCATCTGGAGACTATCGGATAGATAGTAAAACCCTTTGCCCTCTTCTCCAAGAAGATTCTCTTTAGGGACTCTTACATTTTCAAAAAAGACTTCCGCAGTATCGGAACTATGCCAGCCTATTTTTTCTAATTTGTTTTTAGTGACACCTGGACTATCAAGGTCTACGATCAGGAGTGATATGCCCGTTTCGGTTGTGCAGCAGAGCGTCATGATATCTCCATAGAAACCAGTGGTGATGAATATCTTTGAACCATTAACAAGGAAGTAATCTCCTTGATCTTTGGCTGTTGTTTTTAAGCCTTTTACATTGCTGCCAGCACCAGGTTCACTCATGCCTAGACATGCTATCTTTTTTCCAGATATGGCAGGAGCAAGATATTTCTCTTTTTGAAAATCATTTCCAACTTTGGCGATGTGATTAGTAGCCATGTACACATGTACGGCGACTGCAATTGCAAAGCCACTATTCAGTGTTCCTGATAGTTCTTCATTGAATACAACATTAGAAAACATGTCTGCACCAATCCCGCCATACCTCTCTTCATGACAAATGCCGAGATAACCCATTTCACCCATTTTCTCCCAAGCCCATCTGGGGATTTTATTTTCTTTCTCCCATGTTTTAAAGTGATCTGCAAACTCCTGCTTAAAGAAGTCTCTGACAGATGATCTAAAGAGCTCGTGATCTTCATTAAAGTATGGTGATTGCATATGGTATTTTAGATTTGTCGAAAGAGCTAATATTGATAATTGAGAAATCATTAAGTAAACTTACTATCTGGATCTCGTTTAGAGCTGTCAAATACTCTAATAGCAATAACCTCTGCAGTGGCAGTAAGTTCATCATTAGAATAGATGCTGCATTCTAAAGTAGTCTTTCGGCTCTTTACTTCTGTCACTTTTGCTTTTAATACGACTGGGTCTTCGTTGGAAGTGGGCTTTAGGTATTTGATAGAAAGTGTACCAGTCGCGTATTTGTAATGAGGATCACTATCCATCGTTCGATTTTCTAATCTGTAAGCATGTGCCATAGCAGTACACATACAATGACAATCGACTAATGTCGCCATAACACCACCATTGAGCAAGGATGCCCATCCATGAAGATGTGGTTTAGAATGCCAGACACAGACACTTTCGTCCCCGTCCCAAGAGCTCTTGATTTGTAAGCCTTCAGAATTGTCTACTCCGCAGCCGAAGCAAACATTTCCAGGCATGTGATGCTGAAAGTAATCTTTGGCTTCTTCTAAATTATTATGGTCCATTCTTCAAAGATATGACTTTGAAATATGGACCATAATAAACTTATAAATATGATTTGATATAGATCTATCCTTTGTTATTCTTGTAGTAATCAAAAACCTTAGTAACAACAGCCTTGTCTAAAGAAGCTGGATTCTTTCTGATCACTGCTTCTTCTTTACCCATGGCTACGAAAACGGCATCGACTGCTCGCTCAGAGATAAAATCAGAAAGCGACCCTTCTATCTTATTCTTGGCAAATAGGTTATACGCTGATACCGCCTGATCCCAATACTTTGTTTCATCTACCATAGCTAATTTGCCGTCAAGGCGCTCGCTATATCTTTTCTTAACGGCACCATACATAGCGTTCTTCATGGCCACAGTAGCTGCATTCTCTCCACCCATGACGATACTTGCTGCGTCTTCAAATCTGACCTCTTTGATGGCATCTGACATCAATCCTTTACTTTCTATATATGCTGCTTCTGAAGCTACTGCCACTTTTTTATCCAATTTGTCTATTTCTGCTCCAAGTCCAAGCGTCTTCAACGTCGCAAGAACTGGCTTAACTTCATCTGGAAGCATAGCTTCGATTCCATTAGAGCCTCGTGCCAGTGTCTCCAATGCTCTAAATGCACTTCCGTTGAGTACTTCTTTGACTGCTGTAATAGTCTCTATGTTTGAAGGAGCCATTGCAATATTCTGAAGGGTGCTGCAAGAAGAGCCCAGAATAAAAATGGAGATAAGCATGATTGAGAAAGTCCGAATTTTCATAATGTATTTATTGTGAATAGTTAATTTACCTACATTAGACGGTATAAGTACTATTGAGTAACAAATCAAACGAAAAAGATGACTGAGTATATTGCAGAGTTTATTGGGACAGCGGTCCTTCTTCTATTGGGTAACGGAGTAGTTGCAAATGTAGTTTTAGAAAAGACGAATGGCAATAATTCAGGGTTGATCGTTATTGCTTTCGGTTGGGCTATTGCGGTTTTTGCTGGAGTTTTCATATGTACGGCGGCCGGAGGTTTAGGTCATCTTAACCCAGCTGTCACAATAGGAATGGCGGTAGAAGGAGGATTTGCGTGGAGTCTTGTTCCTGGTTATATAGTCGCTCAAATGCTCGGTGCTATGCTTGGTACTACTTTGGTCTGGATGATGTATCGTCCACATTATGAAGCAACGACAGATGCGGCAGGTATCCAATCTACTTTCTGTAACGCGGCAGCTATACCATCAACTTTTTCAAATGTCCTTAGTGAGGTATTAGGAACATTTGTGCTGGTCTATGGAGCTTTTCATATCATAGGAGCTTCTGTGGGGAGTGAATCTGCTTCTTTAGGAGCTATTGATGCACTTCCGATTGCCTTGGTTGTATTAGGAATTGGTGTTGCTCTTGGAGGAACTACTGGCTATGCGATTAATCCCGCTCGTGATCTTGGGCCACGTATCATGCATGCGATGCTACCAATCACCAACAAAGGAGACAGCGGCTGGGGATACTCTTGGATACCTGTTGTAGGGCCTATACTAGGCGGAGTATTGGCAGCTGTGGTAAAGATGTATGTTGTCTAAGTAAGCGAGAGTGCCAAAAAAAAGAGGCCCCAAACATATGCTTGAAGCCTCGACTACGCTAAATTACTTACTTCTTATCTGACTACGACGATCTGCTTTTTGATCACCAGACTTTCTTTTTCAAGACTTACTATATAAGTCCCTGGTTCCATATTGGATGTATTGAGGATATGCAGTGCGTCCGTTATCTCAAATGTCGAGATGACACCGCCTTTTAGATCATATAAGTTTCCTTGACCACCGATCAAGGTCTCAGGAACTGTGACATTAAGTGATGATGAAGACCTAACTGGGTTAGGGTAGACTTCAAAGTCTGACGCTTGATATTCTTTTAACTTTCTCAGAGGCTTGAGCTGATCTGAGTCTATCTTACTGATCATTGATGATATCACATCAAGCTTCATTTCTCCTGTAACTGAGACTAAGAAGAATTCATCCTCACTGATGCCTATACCTACAAGTTCGTAAACTATGTCATTCTCTTGATCGATGTAGAACGAAAAACGATTGCCTTTTTCTTTGATGTTCATTAATTCTTCAAATCCATTCTCAAGGATGCTATTGCCTCTTTTGTACTCGTCCTTAGCATTTGCTAAAGCATCAACGGAAACAAAATCTACAGACTTAACTGAGGCAATAAACTCCCTTAGTTCTTCACCTTCTTTATCATCAGCGGGGATGACAAAAGATGCTAACTCAAATGACTTCGCAGTGACGTGAATTACAGTCGACTCTTCGAGGTCCTCATATTGAGGAAAGTGAGTATCGATGAAGTTCTGTGACTGAGCCATCAGGGAGAAAAATAGAAGAGCGAGGGTAATGATATTTTTCATTTTTTTTCTTTTAGAGTGATCTAATTGGCGATACAATTCTTACTGGTGCCGCTATTAAAGAGACGGAACCTTTCTACGCATTGTTACAAGATTTTCACATTTTATTAAGAACTGCTGGTTTTCATCTACTAACAAGTTCATCTGATCGACAAGAGAACATTTTAGATAAGGTTACTAAGGGTTTATAGGGATAATTAGCCTCTATTGGGACAAGTGCTGGTCATTCCCAACCCAAAAAGAGGAATATTTCTATATGTTTCTTACCTTTCCTCTTGCATTAATCAGGATAAAAAACACTTCTATGAAATATCTTAAGTATCTAATTGTTAGCACTTTAGCTCTTTTTAGTCTTCAAGTTCTTGCTAATGAAAATGGGTTAGACGATTCTGAAGAATTGTTTGCTGCATCTTGCGCTACAGCTAAGACACTTAACTGCGGGACTTCATTCTGGCAGGCGGCCTCGTCTTATAACCATTTTTGGAGAAGTGCGTACGATCTGACAGGGTGTTATGTGCCTGCTGGAACATATGAAGGCAAAGACTATCTCTACAAGGTAGATGCAGGTACAACTCCTCAGACGATAACGATCACCCTCAATCAGAATACTTCTGATTTGGATCTATTTGCTTTCGGAAGCTGTAATACAGTGGCTGGAGTGACCACTTTCGGTGACTGTGCAGGTGCGAGCACGAACACAAGAGATAATGCAGAATCCATCACAATCACTAATGCGACGGGCGTTTACTACATAGTAGCTGACGGCCGTGAACAATGGCATAATTCAAATTTCATGATAACTGTGGCTTGTGGTGCATATGTACCTACGCCACCTACTCATTGGGGTTATGCAGATAACTGTACGTCAGGAGAGCTTCTTTCTTGTGGTGATGTGAAATATGTAAGTAAAGGAGGAAACAACTCTTTTGATAAAACTAACTATGATATTTCTAATTGTACTCATGCAGGGTACGGTTATGAAGGAACTGATTACGTCTATCACCTCGACTTAGGATATACAGCGAAGAATGTTACGCTCACTATGTCTAATCTTCATGCAGATATGGATATGTTTCTATTCAAATCATGCCATGACGGTACGACTTCTCAATTTAGTAATTGTGCTGGAATCAGTACAGCAAGTGGTAAGCATGACGAGTCAATAACACTCAATAATGCTTCTGGCAAATACATTTTAGTAGTTGATGGATTTACTCATGGAGTGAACTCTTCATTTACCTTGAGTATGACCTGCAATACACAGAACTATCATGCTTCGTCTTGTCATGATGCGGAGCCTCTATACTGTGGTGAAAGCAGATGGGTTGACAAGTCACATCACAATAGTTATGACAAGGATAACTATAGTCTCTATGGTTGTCTTGGCAGTGGCTATGATTACACTGGCAATGATCATTTATATAAAATAGATGCAGGAAACGGATATGGGAAGAAGTTGATCATAAGTATGACTGGATTGCATGCTGATCTTGACTTGTTGCTGTTTCAAGCGTGTGAGTCGCACTATGGATCGGCTGTTCTTGCACAATGTGCCGGGTATAGTATTAAGCATGGTACGGCTGATGAGAAGATCATCATCGACAATGCCTCTGGAGTCTACTACCTTTCTGTAGATGCTAACGATCCTTGGGATAAATCAGGTTATGAGATATCTGTGAAGTGTGAAGAACCCGTCCATAATATCTGTGATTATGCCACACCTTTATATTGTGGAGATAGCAAGTGGGTAGCATCTCCATCACACAACAACTTAGATAATCGAAATTATAATTTTGATCAATGCTTAGGATATGGATCATATGGTTATTCAGGATATGATCATTTGTATCGAATAGAAGCTGGAAATACTCCTAAAGATTTAACTATCAAGGTTTCTAATTTATCAGCAGATTTGGATCTCTTATTATTTGAGTCATGCGGATCTCACTATGGGACTTATGCATTAGATCATTGTGCTGGTTCCAGTACGAACCCAGGTCGTGCTTCTGAGACGATTACAATATGGGGAGCGACGGGGACATATTATTTATCCGTAGATGCTAACGACCCTTGGGATAGAAGTGGATATGAAATAAGTATGTCTTGTTATACACCTCAAGTAGGTTTTAATTGTGACGATGCGATTTGGATGTCTTGCAATGAAGAGAAGTGGGCATATGCGCCTACTAAGAATAATCTTAGTGGTGCTGATTATAATTTCTCAGCTTGTTCTGGACTTTCAGGAAGTTATAATGGCTTTGATCATCTATACGAGATTAACATAGGTCATCAGGAGAAGCATGTATCAATAGAGTTAAGTAACCTTTCGGCAGATCTTGATCTATTAGTCTTTAGTGCTTGTAGTGCAAACTACAGTAGTGCGCGACTTGCGGGTTGTATGACATATAGTGCTTCTTCCGGATCATCTTCTGAGCATGTAGAGCTTCATGATGCATCTGGGACTTATTACATAGTCGTTGAGTCTAAGAGTGAATGGAATAGCTCATTGTATAAACTTAAAGTGCATTGTACAGAATATGGAGGCCCTCCGATAACGAACGATGATCATAACTCAGATGGTCCGGCTGAAGAAGATATAGTACATGAAGAAGAGCATGTTGAGCCACCTGTTAACCCAACAACAGCTCTTGCTTGTGGTGAGACATTTGTAGGTACAACTATAGGCGCTTCAAGTGATTATGACAATGACGACATCACAGCATGTTTTGAAACAAGCCTTGTTTATACGGGAGGTGATTTACTTATTCCATTTGCGAAAGCAAGTGATGATGATGTACTTCAATTGACTTTAATACAAGAGAGTGCGAACCTTTCATTATTCATCTTGGATGATGAGCTGAACTTTATATCATCAGGATGTCGTGGCTTTAACTTCGGAGAAAGCAAGACGATTTCTAATTCTGATGTTGTAGGAGAAGTTTACATTGATGAAGGGGCGTTAACTGCAGGTAATTACTTCGCTTTAATCGAAGGTTATAATAGAACGATTGAATCTGACTTTTCACTTACAGTTGCTTGTGGTGGACCGTGTGTATCATCCGCAACATTGACTTGTGAGTCGTCTATTTCTGGAGCAACGACTGACATCGATAATGTCAGTAGATATACGAATGAAGCTGGTGATGCGACAGTAGGGTACTCTGGAGGAGAGTGGTCAGTTGACTTAGTTATTGACTCTACAAGTGAGATTACAATTGATTTATATAGTGTAGATACCACTGCAGATCTTGATCTTTTCTTGATGACCGATTGCAGTTCTAATCAGTATATAGCGTCAAGCGCAAATGCTAACTCTTCACTTGAACAAATTGTAATGACGCTTTCCGCTGGTTCATATGCAATCGTTGTAGATGGATGGGGCGGATCTTCAGGAGCATTTGACATAGAAGTGACCGGTTGCGCGGATGCGACAGTGGCCATAGCAGAGATAGCTCAAGTTAGAGATACTGAAAGTTTGAATTCTTCAAAGGTTCAGGTAGCTGCAATACCTAATCCATTTGATGATCAGACAAGGCTTAGATGGACTTCGAAGAAATCTCTCGAAGGATCACTTGAGATATACAGTATAGACGGAAGAAAGATCTATGACAAGAGTGTCAACTTAGCAAAAGGAACTCATGATATAATTTTGGATGATAGTA
>CALHUZ010000532.1 GCA_938039305.1 uncultured Saprospiraceae bacterium | reverse complement strand
AGATACATCGATGTGTCTGATGCCGATATGGAGAAAGGATCTATGCGCTGCGATTGCAATGTATCAGTAAAGCTGGCTGGAGCAACTGAGCTTGGAGAAAGATGTGAAATCAAGAATCTAAATTCTAAAAGATACGCACGTGAATCCGTAACATATGAAGCGAAGCGACAGATTAAAATGATCGAAGCTGGACAAACCTTCAATAAGCAGACACTACACTACGATCCAGTCGCTAATGTCACATCGGTGCTTCGTGAAAAAGAAGGTGTCGCTGACTATCGATACTTCCCTGATCCAGATCTTCCCCCGATCACGATCTCAGATGAGGCCTTAGCGGAAATTAGAAAATCAATGCCAGAGCTTCCTTGGACGATTAAGGCTCGATTGATTCAAGAAGATAAGATGACTGAAGACTATGCAGCGCAGCTAAGTCAGTCTCCAGAAGTATATCAATATTTTGAAAAACTGGCGGCTGCAGTTGCAGATAGGAAAAGTAGCGCTAACCTATTAATCAATCTTATCCTTCCAAGTCTTGCTCAAGAAGAAACTCAGATAGGTGACTTTAAACTAAGCATGGAGCAGTGCACAGAGTATCTGAATCTTATTGCTCAAGGCAAATTATCAGCATCCGCTGCTAAACAACAATTGTGGCCTGCACTTTTAGAAAATGCAGAATCATCTGTACAAGGACTTGCAGAAAAGCTTAATCTGATCATCGTTCGAGACGACGATGCAATAGCTACTTTAGTCAAAAAAATACTCGAAGAGAATCCTGCCCAATTGGATCAATATAGAAAAGGCAAGAAGGCGCTTATAGGTTTCTTCATAGGAGCAGCAATGCGCGCATCTGGTGGAAATATAGATCCTGCTAATCTAAAAAAGCAACTTACAGAAGCACTCGACAAAGCATAACTCAATAAGCCTAAAGACATGTCTGCAGCAAGTGCTAAAATACTTCAAGAAGAATTAGAAAAAAAGAACGTTACTCTGGTAGCCGTATCTAAGACGAAGCCTGCCCAGATGATCCAAGAGCTATATGATGTAGGCATCAAAGACTTTGGCGAGAACAGACCACAGGAGATGGCCGAAAAATATGAGCTACTTGCTAAAGATATCAAGTGGCACATGATTGGCAATCTGCAAAAGAATAAGGTCAAGTACATCGCACCATTTGTTCATTTAATACACTCAGTCACTTCCGCAGCTCTTTTGAAAACTATAAATAAAGAAGCAGCTAAAAACGAAAGAGATATAGACGTACTGATACAAATCAAGATCGCTGAAGAAGATTCTAAAAGTGGTCTCGACATAGAAGAAGCTAAAGAGTTAATCAAAGAAATAAACGAAGGTATTTACCCGCATGTGAACGTCAGAGGATATATGGGTATGGCGACCTTTACTGATGATAAGGACCAAGTAAGATCTGAGTTTAAAGAACTAAAAAGCACTGGTGACACTTTAGCTCAGCTTCTCGGGCAGAACGAAAACTATAGTGACAGTGATCCTGTTCTCTCCATGGGTATGTCAGGCGACTTTGAGATAGCCATAGAAGAAGGAGCTAATATGGTGCGGATCGGAAGCTTACTTTTTGGCAGCAGATAACTTTTATAATTTCACAAGTACAATTCATCAACTATGGCACGACAGGTAATAGCAGTCATCATCGGATTAACAGCAGCATTCGCTATCAACTGGACGATCATGATGACCAACTATAATCTCCATCCACTTCCGCCTGGCATAGACTTGATGGACATGGAGGCGATGACAGAGCATATGAAAACGCTACCAGCTCTTGCTTTTATAGTTGTATTGATAGGTCATCTGCTTGGTGCTTTTGCTGCAGGATGGATTGCTTCTATATTGGCAGATAGATTCGAAAGGAAGATTGCTATCGGACTGGGCATCTTCTTTACCGTCATGGGGATTTTCAATTTGGTCAGGATACCACATCCTACCTGGTTCATGATTCTGGATATACTGGGATATGTACCAGCAGCGCTACTTGGATACTGGATGTATCTACGGACCAAGAAGTAAAGTTCCTAAAGGATCCAGTTTACTTTGAAAGTAGACTGATTGTATGTAAATCCTGTGGCTGTCGATTGTGCAGCATTACTATACAAGTGTCCTGCTGAAATCCTAAGTCGATCGTTTATCGCATAAGTGATTCTTCCATCAAGTCGAAGCGTACCTTGTTTAGAGTTATCCCCTATCCATTGGAACCCTGTTGCTCCTGTGATTAAGTAGGTCCACCTACCTGACTTCAACATATCTCCATCGGCCTTGATCATTACCTCTGCACTTTGGTACTTATCAGGACTAAAGTATATCTCTGGAAACTGAGTACTATAACTCATAGTATTATAATTCAAAGCAAGTTGTAATACTGGATAGGTACTTACATTATAGTAAAGTGAACCATAGTATAGAAATCGAGAGTTTCCATCTGACTGATCCGTCAATATCACTTGATTATAACTTCCGAAATTAGAAGGTAGATACATTGAATAGACAAACTTCATCTCGTTAGTTCTGATACCGCTTGATAAAAGTTGAGGATTGTAATTCATGTACGTACTGGCAAAGTCTAATTCGGTAGAATGAATCTTATTGATCGCATACTTCATGCCTATGCCTCCAGATAAAAGAGATTGACTATCAGGCAAATCGTCTCCAGCAATAATACCAAAAGCTAACTTTCCTCTTACAGTAAGCTTATGATTCAGCGTCCAATCATCTGCAACAAAAATTTGATTATTTTCCACATCACTGATTTCTACCCCTGATGTGTTTCGCTTGATAACTCCAACTGTTAAGGTGTGTCTTTTCTTTAGATATTTGTTGGCCACAAGGATCGCTTCCCATGAGCCATTACCTCCACCATCTTCGGCTACTTTCAAAGAAGATTCAACTGCAGGGCGAAGAGACATATTGACGTTATTATAAAATCGCTGAGCGTCTAAACTCTTAGGATTCAAAGTGATCGCTTTTTGAGCCGCATCAAGTGCTCCATGTCTTTCATTCATTGCGAAGTATGATTCCGCAAGTCCCATCTTCACTTCGAACATAGAAGAATCTCGCTTATCCACTTCTTTGAATAATTTGAGTGATTTTCCAGCATTGGCTTGCCAAAGTGCAATCTGCGCTTCGCGTACATCTACTTTTATGTCGCCATTGGTTTTACTTCTTAGCTCTTCCAATAAACCATATGCCTTACTTACTTTATTGTTTAGGACCAAAGCGCCGAC
>CALHUZ010000531.1 GCA_938039305.1 uncultured Saprospiraceae bacterium | reverse complement strand
AAGTGCTAACAGTTCACTAATTGATCATATTTTCTTTGCTGTCTCTATAGTAAGTACTACTGGATTAGCTCCAGCTGACTTTTCAGCTTCTTACAATATGTTTGGTCAGGGGCTGAGTCTAATATTTATACAATTGGGTGGTATAGGGTATATGGCCTTAAGCTCTTTCATTATTTTAAAACAGTTTGACAGACTACCAAGTATTTCAGCTAGATTATTGCGATTAGAGTTCAACCTACCTCAAAAATACCCTTTAGTGTCTTTTGTCTATAGTATTCCAAGATCGGTGAGTCGTTCGTGGCCTCCAGCCAAAGGTTTCCAACCTCTTGGCTTGACTAGGTGTTCTCCCTTGGAAGGGGAGGTGCCCGAAGGGCGGAGGGGTTCTTTAGTATTCCAAGATCGGTGAGCCGTTCACGCCCTCCAGCCAAAGGTTTCTAACCTCTTGGCTTGACAATACGTAACCCCGTTGTTTGAGATTTGCAATCTCAAACCATATTCACCTCCAGCCAAAGGTTTCCAACCTCTTGGCTGTCCAAACAAAAAAGGAGGAAGACTTGCGCCTTCCTCCAATCAACGAATACTATGGAATTCTAAAAATCACTTTGTCATAACTACCTTTCAGCTCTTATTACTTTTTCACTCTGCAATACATTTCCTTTACTTGATAGTATGATCATGTATGCTCCATCAGCTAAATCAGCTATAGATATAGTATGCAATTCCTTCTGAGCATCTAACTTCTGTGTCATCATTAATTGACCAGTCATGTTGTATACTCCTAAGCTTACTGCTGCATCAGAAGTTTTATATGCTATGTTTACTAAGTCATTAGAAGGATTAGGGAAAATTTCAATCTCTTTATCAAAGTCAATTTCAGAAACTGTAATCTTATCTGTAAGATCTGATTTAAGCCTTGATCCTGAGCCTGTAGTATAAGATGTCATTTCTGAGTATTCAGATGTTTCAGTTATAGAACATACAGCCCTTACTTGGAATACAATGGTTCTATCCGCTGGACCGGATATAAAGATTGTTCTTCTGCTTACCGGAATTGTAACAAAAGACTTTGGAGAACCTTCAAAACCTATTCTGATCTCATAGCTTCTGGCATCTGGAACTCTATCCCACGTTACTCTAACTCTCTTACTTCCACTTTTTCTAATAGAGATATTTTGAGGGGCATAGCAGCCTTCAAGGACGACCGGATCTTCTTCTTCAAAGACCTGTGCTGGACCTGCTGTGTGTATTGCTGAAGCACCTGGTACATCTTTACTATAATCTGATGCTCTGTCTCCTGAAGTAGTTGGAACATTGAATCCAAGTATTCTACCTCCGTTGTTTGCTCTTTCAGCAACATATACACGGTTGCCAGAAGCTTCGTAAGCGATATCTACTGGATTCCCAAGTAGAGTAGAAGGACCTGCTATTCTGACTTGCTCAGTTGAGCTGACTGTATTATTAGAGACAGCACTTGCAAAATTAGGGATGATCACAATAGCACCATCATCAGCAACTGCACCGCTTCCTACATCTGTAAGATACATCGTACCTGAAGTCGCATCAAAAGTAAGACCGTGTGTTCTGACGATACCTTCAACACTATATCGAGCACTCTCTGTTATAGCTCCTGCGTTCTGATTAAAGAAATCGTTATAGACTACTACTTCATTAGAGTTGTCTACTATCGCAAATAATCTTCCTCCGTCGGCATGAATGCCCCAAAGATTTATATCTGCTACATAAGTCTTATCAAAAGTGATAGATGTAGGACTAATTGTATAGATAGCGAATTGGTTACCATTGTTACTGTCACTCGCATCTTGCGCCACAACAAGCTTATTATTACTTACGGCGATCTCACGACCATTGCTGAAATTACTTGTTGATGTAGCTGTCAATGTTGGATTTGTACTAACATTACTGTATGCATTGATCACATTAGCAGTTCTGTTTAACTGATATAGTACATCATTTGCTTGATCATAGTAGATACCATCCGCGTCTGTAGCTTGACTTCCTATCATACTCATATCTACTGATCCATCTTGTCTGACATTATAGACTCCGATGCTCCCCGTAGTATTAGAAGAGTTGAAGAATGTCGCAACTACTGGCCCCGGATCAATTGGTAACATTTCTGCCATTCCTGCAAAGTTGATTGCAGATGCTCCGGGTGCTAACTTGTTATAATTAGGACTAACATCTCCAGATGTAGCTGGTACATTAAATCCAAGTACGCGTCCACCTTCATTAGCTCTCTCAGCTACATAAACCCGATTAGCTACTGCATCATATGCTATGTCAACCGGGTTGCCCAAGAATGTAGATGGCCCCGCTATTCTAATTTGCTCTGCTGGACTTGCTGCCATATCTGCTACTGCAGCTTCAAAATTAGGTATGATGACTATCGCACCATCATCTGCTACTGCACCACTTCCTACATCTGTCAAATACATAGTACCCGAATCAGAATCAAAAGTGATACCATGCGTTCTTACAAGACCATCGATGCTATATCGATTCGTTATGCTGATTGGACCTGCCGCACGAGTGAAGAAGTCGTTGTATAATACAACCTGGCTGGAGTTGTCTACGATTGCAAATAATCTGCTTCCGTCAACATGCATACCCCATAAGTTAATGTCTGCATCATATACCTTATCTAAAGTTATTAATGTAGGAGAGATAGTATAAATGATGAACTTATTACCACCATTAGAATCTGTCTCATCCTGAGCAACTACAAGTTTGTTTCCACTTACAGCGATCTCACGACCATTGCTAAAGTCACTTGTTGATGTAGCTGTCAAGGTTGGACTAGTACTTACATTACTGTATGCATTGATTACATTATCAGATCTGTTTAATTGGTAAATCACGTCATTAGCTTGATCATAGTAGATACCGTCAGCATCTGTAGCTTGACTTGGTATCATACTCATATCTAAAGAACCGTTCTCTCTGATATTATAAACTCCTATAGATCCTTCCGTATTAGAAGAAACATAGAAAGTACCAGTTGTGTCTCCTGCATCGACCATGTTGTTATCCTGAACAACAGCACCACTACAATCTCCAGTTCCACTATGAGGCATCGCTACATATGGGAAAGAATTTGAAAAAGGCTTATCGTTTGCTTCTACACCCGTTGTATACGACAAGACATTTAATAAACCTTGCGTCACTGGACTTGGAGAAGACGCTGGATCATAATCATCATACCACAGCCCTATAGCTGCTAGTACTGCACCACTTACTGCTTGAAGTTCTATTCGTGTTACATCATCCTCTAAACGACGACCATTAGGGAAGCCATCCATGTTAGGGATAAATTCTAAGTCTGCTCTCGTGTTAAAAGGTGATACTGTTAAACCTATAGCCGCTGCCTGAATTAATCCAAGTGAACTAAAGTTTGCATCTGACCTTGATGTAACTGGAACAGCCATATTCAACCTCAACATGTCACCACCATTAGGTAAGAAGTTATTCACGAATGGCTTACCTGCTGCAAGTGGATTTCCTTCCTTCCCCGTTGCTAATTGATAAGGAATTACGTTAGGCACTCCTGTGTGAAATGCAGGCCATAAATCGACTGATCTTGGCATTCCTGCTCCTGGCAATAATAGTGTTCCAAATACTGCATCATCTAAGGCCGTTCCTGCCACAGCATCACTTCCTTTCAGACTAAATAAACCATCTGCTCCATTTGTAAAATCAAATGCTCCCAGTGATGCCGTTTGTATTCTTAACGGACCGAAGGCGGGAACAGCTCCTCCAAATTGATCATCATCCATGTACAATGCTAATTCAGGATTGAAAAAGTACTTATCCATTGTAGTTTCTCCAATCTCTTCATATGGTGTGATACTATTCCAGTAATCTTTATCTCCAACTGGTATGACTGCTTCATTTGTAAGCGGCATACCAAGTCTTGATACTTGTATCCAGTCTCCACCATATGATGGATCTTCAGTTGCACTTAAGGTTGTGATAGCTGGTCTGCTGGCCGAAGCCCATACGCCGATCACATAGTCTGAATCAAGTATATTAGCAGGCTGTGCCGCAGCTCCTGTTTTACGCAATGTTGATATTGGTACTTGGATAGCTATAGTGCTTACATTATAACACGCAACTCCATCAACAGGTGTTCCATTTTGCCTTGGAGCATCTCCAAGATCGAAGATTCCGCCTAAGTCTACGAAGAATGGATCATCTGAAGGACCGGCGAATACTCTTTCTCCCGTAGAAGCAGACATTATAGAATTATTCCATAATGCATCGTAGGTAGTTCCTAAACCTACTGCACTTTCTATAGATCTTGGGCCTATGTTGTTAGGTGGTACGATTCCATCAGTTATAATCGTCTGGAATGTAGCTCCGCCATCCATACTTCTTTCTAAAGTATAAGTAGCTTTTTGATTTTGCTTACCTAATCTAATATTGAAGAATGTTGTAGGATCTTCATTTTCTATTTTAAAAGTAAACCTGTAAGTCACCTCGTCTCCTGGTACTGATGCATCATTATCTACATGAATTTCATATCTCACATTCTCTCCAAATGTGTAATAATTTGGGCCTCCGTGAGGTAATTGAAATGGAATGTATGTTGCAATCAGAGTCACCATATCTGGATTGTCTGGACTTCTAAAAGCATATAGATCTACATTATCTGCTAATGGATCATTTGAGATAAGCGGCGCTTCTCTGTGACTAGAGGCCGTCGCACTTAACGATACCAGTAACATCATGATCATCGCCATGGATACTCTGGTAAATTGATTTATTATTCTCATTTATATATTTTTTAAATTCTTATTGTCTGGATTAGATATAGTAATTACTGTCTTACTTCAGTACCGCTCCATGGTAGTGCGATGTACGGGAAAGTAGATTGGAAGGCCTTATCATTCTCCTCAACACCTGTAGTGTAAGTAAGTACATTAAGTAAATCTTGAGTCACTGGACTTTCAGCCGTGTTCGGATCATAGTCATCATACCAAAGACCTACTGCAGCTAATACTGCTCCACCTACTGCCTGAAGCTCGATGCGGGTTACGTCATCTTCTAATCTTCTACCATTTGGAAATCCATCCATATTTGGAATGAATTCAAGATTTGCAGAAGTATTATACGGGCTAACCGTCAGTCCTAACGCTGCGGCTTGTATCAATCCCATTGAGCTAAAGTTTGGATCATTTCTTGGAGTCACTGGAACTGCCATGTTGAGTCTCAACATATCACCTCCATTAGGTAAGAAGTTATTTATAAATGGCTTTCCTGCTGCAAGTGGATTTCCAGCTTTACCTGTCGCTAATTGATAGGGTATAACATTAGGAACGCCTGTGTGAAAAGTGGGCCATAGATCCACAGATCGTGGCTTGCCAGCAGCTGGTAATAAGAGTGTACCAAATACTGCATCATCTAATGCCGTTCCAGCTAAAGCGTCAGCTCCTTTCAAACTAAATAAACCATCACCGCCATTTGAAAAATCAAATGAGCCAAGAGATGCCTTCTGGATACGCAATGGTGCAAAGCTTGGTACGGCTCCACCAAACTGGTCATCATCCATATATAGCGCAAGCTCAGGATTATAGAAATACTCAAAGTGAGCAGGATTCTCATTATATGGAGTTCTTCTATTCCACTCATCCTTTTCGCCTATTGGTATAACCGCCTCGTTTGTAAGTGGCATTCCAATTCTTGAAACCTGAATCCAGTCTCCTGAATAGCTCGCATCATTTCCAGCATTCAAAGTCTTTACAGCTGGCCTACTTGCAGAAGCCCATACACCGATTACATAATTCGGATCTAAGATATTCGCTGGTTGATTTGACGTGCCTGATTTTAGTAGGGTAGCGATAGGAATTTGAATAGCTATACTATGTACATTGTATGTCGCAAGACCATCACGGTTAGGCTCCCCTTGTCTTGGAGCGTTTCCAAGATCAAATATGCCACCTAAGTCTACGAAGAAAGGATCATCCGAAGGGCCCGCAAAAACAGTTTCTCCAGTTGAAGCCGTTGTTATAGCTTCAGCGAATAAGGTAGCATATGACTTATTGAGTCCAGCACCACTTTCTATTGATCGAGGTCCGATATTGGGTGGAGCAACTGTACCATTAGTTATGATAGCCGAGAAGCTTTGTCCACCATCCATGCTTCTTTCTAAAGTATAAGTAGCCTTTATGTTCTGAGCGCCTAAACGGATATTAAAGAAAGTACTAGGATCTTCATTCACTTTCGTAAATGTCATTCGATATATGATATCATCACCTGGTGTGCTCACATCATTATCGATATGGATTTCATATCTGACGTTTTCACCAAATGTGTAATAATTCGGACCGCCAAATGGCAATTCAGCAGGTATATAATTTGCAATAATTGTAATGGTATTAGGATTGTCTGGACTTCTAAATGCATAGAGGTCTGTGTTGTCTGCAAGAGGATCATTTGCGATTAGTGGAGCTTCTCTGTGACTCGATGCTGACAAAGTAATGCTAAGAAGAAGCATGCAGAACAGCATACTTTTTCTTACTTCACTCATCATTCGATAGAGTATTGTTGATATTTGAATCATGCTTTTAACTTTTTGTAGGTGCCTATAATCAGACCCTAATTGGTTTAAAAATTTATTCCTATTTATTATAGTTCCGATGACTAAGCCAGCGCTTAGATCGAACTGAGTGCTTTTGAATACCTTGTTACTTTCTTTAACTCTATCAGTTCTGGATGCTTAGAATTTGTTGAAGAAGCACTGGCTAAGTGCATATGAGCCTTTGTGACATCTCCTTGCTCATTGTATATGTCAGCAAGTACTCTGTTGACATCTATGTTATTAGGCCTTTTCCCATATTCTAATTGGGCGTACGAAAGCGCTTTTTCTGCATCATCAAGAAGGTTCAGATAGATATCTGCATATTCTAAATTCATATTGTGACCATGGACAACGTCATCCTCCAGCATAACAAATACCTCAGCTATGATTTCTTCAAACTCCTCCTGCCTATTTTGTTCTTTATAGATCTGTGCCATTTGAGTGTAAAACCCAACTTCCGGTATGATAGCCATTGCTGACTGTGTGATCTCTTCAGCCTTTTTGAAGTCTTTCTTTTGGTATGCTATTGTACCTAATGCCGCTACGGCAAATGGATAGTCAGCTCTATCTTCTAAGATGGTTTGAAAAACAATCTCTGCTTTATCATACTCTCCATAAAGAAGATATAACTCACCAAGGGTTTGCATAGCCCACGCTGTTTCTTCATAGCCAGGATATCCAGCTTTAACAGCAAGTGTAAGTGCATCTTCAGCTCCAACTTTATCTCCATGTATCTCTCTTAGATACGATACCCTTGAATAGGATCTGATATCAGGCTTGATGGAGATCATCTTATCTGCGGCTGCTACAGCTGCTTCATAATCACCAAGCTCTACAAAGCAATCTACAAGTACACCATAGATCTGTGCGTTGTTTGGATTAACCTGAACTGCAGTTTTTGCTGTTATTAAGGCTGCGGAAAATTCATGAAGAGAAAGCTGAACTCCAGCTTTAAGGGTCATAGCCTTGAATGACTGATTTTTGGACAATTCTTTTGTGGCCAGTATTTGGTCTACAACATCAAGAGCAGCAGGGTAGTAGTGACCATGCTCGCCTGTCACTCGTGCTTCCTTGATAAAGAGTTCTGCCAAATTTAACTTAGCTGCGACATCTTTCGGATCTTTCCTAAGTGCTATAAGCTGTTTGGAATAGAAGTTTTGAATGAAGTCCCATTCCTTGCCCAATTGTATTTGATCACCACGATCAAGTAGATCGGCTACTTTGACTGAAGCCACCATATTCGTTTTGGTTTCGCAACTAGCCATCGTCAAGATGCCAAAAGCGAGAAATAATACCAGATTCTTTTGTAATCTGAGTGTTTGTAAGTATTCCATATTCATTATTCGTTGAGTAAATAATTATGGGGACAACCTTCTTCTTTTAGAATTCATACCCCTGTATCTTTACTTACGTGTATAATGGTCGCCTTGGATCTTTTTATTTAGATGGTTTTGAAATATTTTTGATGCAAAAACACCATCAGAGTTTATAATTGTTGTAATAAATTGATTTGTAAACTTATACACATCGTGATTAATCATAATGTGTATAAGATATTTTCTGCTTTATTTCAGTTTTGAAATCCAATCAGTGATGAATACACGTATATAGAAGGGGTTTCTTATCATTACAACTTAATATGAAAATCTGTTGACAGATATTATTCAATTGATGAAGGCCAAGGATGAAAAAGGCCTGTCACTTCTTTATGATAGCTACGCTCCTGCTTTGCTGGGAATTATAGTAAGAATCGTAAAAAATAAACCTATTGGAGAAGAGGTGCTTCAGAGTACCTTGCTGAAGGCTTGGGATAGTATCGAGCTATATGATCATAATAAGGGAAATTTCTTCACTTGGTTGGCCACAATCGCTAGAAGAAAGGCTTTAGATAAAGTGCGGCTCAAAGGTTATCAAAGACAAATGGACAATGAAGAGCTTGTTGATACTTCGATAAATTTGGTCTCTAATCAAGAAGAGACAGAGTTGATAGATACACAACGCTTGCTATCTTCACTCAATGAAAACCATCGAGTTATTTTGGATATGATCTATCTCCAGGGATATACTCATAAAGATACGGCTCAGACCTTAGAGCTACCACTTGGTACTGTAAAAACAAGACTTAGAATCGCCATAAAACTTTTGCGTGAATCTCTCGAAGGAGAAAAAGAACTATTCCTGGGATCTTTTTTATTGCTCATCATATTAATCGTTTTGATATGGGCATAAAGGAATTGAAAGATTCAGGACTACTCGAGCTCTACGTCATTGGTGACTGCTCTAATGATCAACTTAAAATAGTAGAACAAGCTCTTCAGAAATACCCAGAATTGAAAAAGGACCTTTATGAAATAGGTGCTTCACTCGAGAAGTATGCTCGACTCTCTAGTATTGTACCTTCATCAAGTCTAAAAGAAAAAGTATTATCTGAAGCTAAAAATAAAAATGAGCCCTCAACTAACTCTGCTTCGTCTAAAAAGCAAAACAACAGCTCTTCCGATAGCACTAAAATACCAAAGTGGATTGGATCAGTACTAGCTATTGCATCCTTACTACTAGGCTATCTATATTTTGATGCTCGTTCTGAATTCAACAAACTTCAAGACGACTATGAGCGATACATCATCGCTTGCGACTCTATACAACAAGCTGCTCAGATGCAATACGCACTAAACGAACAGATCAACGATTCTAATAATACCTTACTTGCTATGTCAGCAACAGACAAGTATAGTGAGACAGATCTTTATATCATTTATAACAGTGATAGACAGTATAGCTTTTTACAGATTCAAAACCTTCCTCAGATCTCTTCTGATAAAAGCTTTCAGTTATGGTCAATCAAAACTGGTTTAGATCCTATTCCATTGACTGTATTTCAAGGGACAGAAGGCTTCGTAGTCCCGATAGATTTTGAACAAGGAACTAATGTCTATGCCATCACCATTGAATCAAGAGGTGGAGCGTTATCCCCAAATCTTGAAGAATTGATAGGAACTGTTAATATGCCATCTTAAGATATATAATAAAGAGTTTTTTGGTTGATGCAGTGATTGGAGGCTGATAGGTGACTATCGGCCTCTTTCTATACACATGCGGTCATACAGCCATTCTATCCTTCCTTCAATAAGATAATTCGCTAAGCCTGTATTTCCGTTGTTTGAGATTTGCAATCTCATAACATATGCACACGGATCGGATCATTTAGCCCATAGGATAGGCAGCAAAGGTTTCTAATTTTTTGGCTTCTTATTACATCGTCGATAAGGCATTTAGAAATGTGATGTATATCACAACTGTACTGAGATATTCATCACATACTTTTGATGATGTTTACTATAACTTTGAAATATAAGTAATGAGCACAGCATGTTTAATCTGTGACATTTCTATTTGAAAAATGTGGCCTTAGTAGTGGGGCTTGTTAATATTTTTTGGTTGATGCAGTGATGAGGCTGGTAGGAGACTATCAGCCTTTTTTCAGTCACTGCCTTAGGTATGAAACGGTAGTGGGGTAGTAAGGTGAGATAAAGAGTTGGAGAAGTATCAAAAGATAAATGCCCACTACATCATACAACAATTGCTCACAGCATCCTTTATATGGAAAGTTTGTTTTGTTGATTTTGTTAATAGAAAGGGGTGAGTCCATGAGAACCCACCCCTTATTACTATAACCACTTTGTATTACAGAACCAGTTATTATATATTGATCTCTACAGCGTTAGATCTTTTGACATTGATCATCTTTGCTTTCACTGTTTCTAAGTAAGGTGTTTTATTTATAACGGTATCTGAAGGAAGAAAGAAATTAATCTCTTTATTAGAATTCAAATCTTTTATGATCAACTGATTCCCTATATATACGATACGTCCTTCTTTAATTTCCTCCGGTAGCCATTTATGTTTCTCAACTGATATCTTAAATATGGTACATTTATTTTCTGGCTGAGAATCTTCCATAAATCTGGCGATCATAATCGTTTCTTCATGTGGACCCTCCACATACATTATATCCAATTCCCCTTTACTCATTATTCCTTTCTTTATTTCTGGCACGTTCGCGCCATACGCACCTTTGAGTTCTTTGTTGTATGATTGAACCAACTGTAAGGCTACATCTTCATTAATTGTGGTGGTCTCGTTAGTGAGGTCTGCAGAGAGAATATCTGTGGTGAGGCTCATTACAAATAAATATATTGTTAACCATTTCATACTCATCGATTTAAATAATTAGAAAAAATTAGTTTCCAACGCAGACTAAATTGCTATATCTTTCGTCCGACAAATCTTACACTACAGCCACTCTCCTCATCCATAAAATTGACACTCAATAAGTCCATTTGTGTATTCGCAGGGTTCACAGATGAGGTGATAGAACCAGCATTTGTTGTCACCTCTATAAAATCTCCATCAAAAGAATATGACCCAACTGATTCAATTACTATGGATTCATTTTGAAAATTAATTTCAAAGGATGCAGAGAAATCATTATTGGCAAGAGTGAAGCTACCTTCATGACAATATTCGATATCTCCCGCAGTGATACAATATTCTGATCCCAATCCAAGGCTCAGTCTATCTCCTTGATCTCCACAGTCTGTAAGACTAACCGATATGATGTTGTATGAACCATCGATGATAGAGGGTTCATCATGGCTACATGAGAAAAGGAGCAACGTCATCCATATTGATATAATTATGTACTTCATATTTTCAATTTTAATTATGATCTAAAGGTAGTGGCGGTTATACCTTTATGATGTGATCTACTTCACTCCCATTGAGTGATCTATATCACAACACATCATAAAAGCAAGATACCTTGAGGCGGCTCATTGAGCCTTTAGAATCGGTGAGTCACACAAAGTTTCGCTGTTTGAGATTTGTAATTTCAAATCTCTTAATCAACCACTTAGTATAAAACCTTCGTACTTTATGCTAGGATGGGTGAGCCAGTATACACTTTAACAAGATACGAAGCAGAGATAAAAGGAATAAGACTTGGTACAACCATAAGCGATATATTCGTGCCGATTTCAGGAAAGAAATGATAGGCGGTTCTTATACTTTATGATAAAAAATACTAATTGATTATGGGCGAAGATTCTATAAATTCAGAAGATATTATCCAAGTGATAGTAGGTGCTTCTGCATTAACGGTTCCTGTTGCTTTCTCTGAAGAATCATGGAGGCTTAGTGAAACGCTACCTTTGTTCAATGTGATTATTCTTCTGGTCTTATCTTTATTATTTATTGGACTATACTCAATTCAAGGAATTTTTCAGGGAAATGTAAAACATCGTTATTACGATCTAATTCTTCGAATTATTGTGGATTATGGAGTTACACTAATAGTTGTTTTTATTATACTCTTTGCACTAAATAGAATGCCTTTATTCGACGACCCTTTAGTTGCTATAAAAAGAGTCATATTACTTTCTTTTCCCGCATCAATGGGTGGAGTAATTGTTGACGGTTTTGATAAAGAGTAGGTATAGTATTATCTGAGCAAGACCTTACTATTAAAAGATAACAATTCCTATCTCATTAGGATAACGTGCTTTGACCCATTGCTCCCACCTGGATAATTGAGCCGCCTTGCCGTGAAGCCTTAGTGCTTCATAGAGGATCGGTGAGCCATTACAGGATAGGAGATATCCTCGTGATTGAATAATTGTAATCTCCAATTATTCCTCCACACCACGTTTTGCGTTGCTTGCAGCTACGCACCATATATTCCACTGCTGGTCGCATGTCTCTGACTTCGACCTACCTCCTAAAACTTCTCCTCCTCCGTTCCTCAAGTTTCATCTTAAACAACTCCAGATCCCGCCTATGCTTCTCCCTCAAAGCACTATCACTATCGAACTTAGACCCAAGCTTCCGATAGAGCGCAGCAGCGGTATCCCCACGCTTTACTTTAGGCATCCCAAGAATAGATTGTCCCTGAATACGAGCGCGGCAGTCCTCCCCTTTAGTGGGTAACTGAGCTCTGCCTGAAAGGCTTGAATGACCAGTGTCATTCAACGAAGGCACGGCAAACAATGGCTTGCCGATGGGTTGCTTACTTATGTCCGCAGGACTGTGGCCCTCATTAGCACATTCACCAATTCCCACAAATTTCCTATTCCCTCCATTAGCACATTCCCTAATTAGCCCATTTGCTAATTCCGCCTTCGGCGGCGGCCCATTCCCCCAATTCATCCCAACCTTCATCTGACTAAATAGGGTAGCAGCCACCCGCCCCAACCTAGACTTCCCCTTAGGCTTCAAATTAAATAAATCCCCATCGATATCCAACGCATAAGTATACCTTCCAAATAGACTATTCAGCACCTTACACACAACTCTTGTCACCTTATGCTTATCACATTGACGACACACGATACTATCATGCTTAGATAGCGCCTTAATCCCAGCCTTATGACACTTAGCCAATATCTCATCTATAAACACCAAGCTCTCCACCTGCTGCAACAGTATAGCAAATGCCGCATTCCCAGCCTTCCTTGCTGCTGCTGTCGTCTGTTGTCCGTCGTCCTCTTTCTTTGTCACATCAACCTCCTCCCTTGTCACATCGAGCGTAGCCCAGATGTCTCCTTCTCCCCCTTTGGAGGGTAACTGAGCCTGGCCTGAAAGGCTTGAATGACCAGTGTCATTCAACGAAGGCACGGCAAACAACGGCTTGCCGATGGGCTGCTCTATGGGCTGGTCTCCTTGTTGTCTGTCGTCTGTTGTCTGTCGTCTTTTTCCTTCCTCTGTGCACCTCTGTGCCTTCTTCTCTGTATAACTCTGTGATGATAATGTTCTTGTTTTCTCCCCTTTAGGGGAGATGTCCGAAGGACAGAGGGGCCCATTCGCTAATTCACTAATTCCCTCATTCGCTAATTCCTTCCCTCCCTTAACACATTCC
>CALHUZ010000530.1 GCA_938039305.1 uncultured Saprospiraceae bacterium | reverse complement strand
GCCCCCTCTCCTAATTGTGTCAATGGAAAGAAAGCAAGCAAAGTGGTCACTGTACTACTCGCAATAGCAAGCCCTACTTCCTCAGCTCCGGCAATAGATGCTTCCCTTTTAGAATAACCTTCGCGGATCATCCGTGTGATATTCTCAATAACAACAATACCATTATCTACTAGCAATCCCAAAGCAAGCACCAATGACGCAATGCTGATCTGCTGCAAGCCATAACCAGCACCATTAAGAACTGCAATAGCCAAAATGATACAAAGAGGAATAAGCGTAATAATGATCAGCGCAGCCCGCCAACCTAAAAACAACAAAATAATGACTCCCACCAAAGCAACACCTTGAAGAAGATTTATAAAGAAACTATTTATTGTTTTTTCGACTGATACTGCTTGTTCGAATGTAGATTCAAGAGCGACTGTGGCTGGAAGGGTCGCTTCGAATTCTGCAATGACCTCATTGGCCACTTTATTGACATCAAGGATGTTGTAACCATTTTTTAATTTAGTGCCAACAAAGATGGAATTCTTCTTTTTAAAACTACCTTGCCAAAGTCGCTGCCCCTCTTTTATATGTACATCCGCTATATCTCTAAGCAACAAGACACGACTTCCATCAGCCGCAATGATCGTATTTCTAATCTCGGATAACTCTTTATAATCTCCTGTGCTTTTAATAGAGAAGTTAAGACTACCAAGGTCCACGTCACCGCCAGGAATATTGACATTATTGCTACTAAGGGTTCCTACAACCTGAGCTAGTGTGATGTTCTGTGAAGACATGCGCTCGAAGTCAAGTGCAATCTCGATTTCATCTTCTTGACCCGCATCTATTTCTACAGCACTTATGCCATCTATTCCTTCAAGTTCTTTTTCCAGATCTTCTGCCAGATCCATGAGATGGCTGTACGAGACATCATCAGAACTCAAAGCAAGCAGTTTAAAGTTCACCCGATCTCCAGGCTTAATTTGTTCTATATCAAAACGCACGATGCCATCAGGCAAGCTGGCACGTACTACATTGATCTCTCTTATGATCTCATCATACTTCTCATCTGGGTCGATATCGTATGAAGCATGAATACCAATCACTCCAACTCCCTCTCTAATATCGGATTCAAAGTTATCTATATCCTCGATTTCTTTGATTGCTTCTTCAAGTGGATCAACTATTAATTTCTCAATATCCTCAGGGCTTGTTCCAGGATAGACAGCCAGTATATTGTAAATTGGAAAGTCAGCATGTGGATCTTCTGATCGCGGCATGCTGATGAAAGACTGCACACTAAGTACAATAGCTATCAGTATGACTATAAGTACAAACTGGGCATTGCGTATGGCGAGTCGAGTCAATTTCATATTTCTATTCTGGGATTATTGAGTGATTTTGCTTTCCAGAATCTTGATGATTTGGCCATCTTTCAAATATGCACTTCCAGCTGTGATAATTCTTTTTTCAGGCATCTCCTTTTGATTTACCCAGACATGTTTGTCTCCAAATCTGACAACCCTTAATTTCCTTTCTATCGCCAGCGTATCAGACTCATCAGGAGTAAATATTTTAACTATATCCTGATCCCCTTCTGCTATACTCATCATTGGTATTTTCACATAACTATTTTGGGACGATGGTTGAAAAGATACTTTTCCGATCATACCATTTCGGAGTCTATTCTTATTAGCATCAATCGACAACTCTATTTCAAAAGTACCGGTAGCTGGATCTGCTGACTCCGCGATTCTATTCACTTTTGCAGTAAATATTTTTCCTTTAAAGGCATCAAAAGTCAAGTTAGCTTGAGTCCCATATGATATCAGAGGCATATCCTTATCCGAGATATTTACTTTCATGATATAGGACTGTCCAGCAGAAGATGCGATGACGAAGATCGGCTGACCAGGCGCCACTAATTCATTAGACTCTGCTAAACGGTGTAGGATTCTCCCACTTACTGGACTTACGATATTAGAATATTGCTGATTATACTTAGCTATACGAAGATCTGCTTCTATCACTTCTACTTGTGTCGTTAGGTCTTGTACATTTTCTAAAGTGGCGACAGAGTCATTATACATGTTAGTCACCCGTTCAAGATCTCTTTTCGACTTTTGAAGTCCACGCTCTGCCTTTAAAACTTGAGCATCTATTTCCTCCGTACTTAATCTTGCTAAGAGTCTTCCTTTCTTGACGTAGTCACCTTCTCTGGCCTTCATAGCTGATATGTATCCACCCGTCTTGAAAGACAACTTAGTCTCTGTATCAGATGACACACGACCTATTGCAAAGATGGGTATCACCTCAGAGGTCGTTTGTATGTCTTCTACATATACTGGGACAAAGTTTTTCTTAACCAGAGAGTCACTCATCGCCTCTTCATAGTTCTTTTTACACCCTAATAAGAGCAGTGTGCAGCTAACTAAAAGAAATAGTGTGTGATGATGCATTTTAAAGTTCATAAATAATCCTCTTCAGTTCTGCTTGCGCAATTAGAATATCAATCTTAAGCAATACTTTATTCAATTCACTACTGGTCAACTTACTTTGAGCTGTCAACAATTCAATCAAAAGCGCTCTATCATTGCGATATCTGTTATTAATCGAATTATAGCTTGTAGTCGCCGCTTTTATAGCCGCTTCTTCTGCACTAAGATTCGCATAGAGCATTCTTAATTTATGATATACTTGCCCCACTTCTAAAGTGATCTGTTGCTCCGCGATCTGCGTTTCTAAGTTGTTTTGTTGCTTTGCAATTTCTAATTCTTCCAATTGCTTTTTCCGCATTCCACCATCCCAAATATTCCATCCCAGATTCAATCCTACCGTATAAAGCGGTCCTCCTTCATCAAATGAAAATTCTTGAGCTTGTATCCCAATTGCTCCTTGCACACCCAAAGTAGGTTGACCTGACTTTTCGATCCGCTGTACATTCAGATCATTTACCTGATCTACAATTTTGAGTTTCGCAAGTTCAGGTCTCGCTTTAACAGCTTGCTGAATTAAAGATGCTAACTCATTATTAGAAAAAACAACATTTGCGAATAGCGAAGTATCAATTATAATATCTGCAGATAGATCTCTATTCAACAATGTATTGAATAGCATCTTGGACATCTCTTGTTGCTCCTTAAGTCCGTCTACCTGACTATGCAGTAACGCTTCTTGATAAGTGATATCACTGATGACATCGGGAGTAGCTTTATCATACTTGATGAGCTTCTTGTTAAACACAAGAACATCTCCAAGTAGCTCCAAATTATGCATTAATATCTTCGCCCCTTGATCTGTCTTACAATAGTTGAAGTAAGCTTGCTTTACTTGAAAGGTTAGCTCATTCCTCTGTATATTTCTATCAGCGGCACTTAAGTTCAACAGTGCTTTTTGAATCAGGACATTATGCTTGATTGCGCTATTAATGATCGGCTT
>CALHUZ010000529.1 GCA_938039305.1 uncultured Saprospiraceae bacterium | reverse complement strand
GTCTGTTTTTGTAGTAGCTTCTTCGATGAAAACTAATCTTCGCTCTACAGTATTTTTTAATTGCATTAAGTTGTTTAAGAAAGGTACGTTGCTTGAGAGAGCTTTGAAGTCTAAAGGAGCAAATAGATCGTTAGATGTTTTATCCAAGCCTTCTAGTTTGATTCGTAACTCATTTTTTGCCGGTCTAAAGAGTTTGTTTATATATTCTTTCCTCAATTCACCGACTTCAGTGTGCATCAGTACTTGCCTTTGACTTATGCCGGTGAAATCATTTTCATACAGCTCAAGAATATCACTCAGGATGGTTTTGTTTTTGATATATGTAGCCATTCCATTTTGGATCATGTTGTATCCAGAGCTTTTTTTATTGAAAAAACTATTCCTTTGAGTGAAGTTGACATAGATAGGTGTCATCACGGATTCTTCGCCATTTTGAAGTTGCATGATTAGGCTATCTATTCCTTGTTTATTGATGCTTATTCGTTTGTTCAAGTCAACTACCTCTTGCTGATTCAAGGTTAAATCAGATTTAAGTTGAAGGAGCAACTTCGTTTCTTGCTTGTTATTTAGATCATCTTCTTTCCAATTGTTAATTTGCAAAGCAAGTAGGATGCCTATTACAACAAGCGCAATCTCGCCTAAGGCATATAGAAGGTATTTGACGAACTTGTTTTTAGTCAATAGATTGAATCTTGCCTTTTTGAATAGGTTCATTCTTGGTTATGTTAGTGATGGTGAGGAAAGTAAATCAGTTGTCATAATTGAGTTGAACCCAGTCGCCATTCATGGTATACTGATTCTTGTCTTCTGAATTTTTGAAAACTAAGAATAATGAATCTACCCCAGTGCTTGGTTCAAGCTCTATTTTAAATACATCAAATCCTTCTTTCTCTTCGTCAAAGTATTCAATGAGGCCAGTGCCTAATATCTTTCCATCGACATTTCCAGATCTGATTTCTACTTCTCCTTTATATGGATAGTCTTTATTGAATACAGCTCCTATACTGACACTGGACAGTTTGTCAAAACTTACTGGGCGAAGCTTGATATGTTTTCCATCTTTTATAGAGCCTACCAATGTTCTATTCTGACTTTCCCAAATGGCGAGTTCTTTATCCATGTCAATCCCATCTTCCAATTGTATTTTTGGTACATGGAAAACAATGTTTTCTACACTAGAAAGAGAAGAGCCTTCTACATCTGGATGGCCCTTATCTAAGTACGAGGCCATTAAGATATATTTACCAGCTTCATTATCGTTTAGATGCTTATCAAATGAAATAGTTCCAGAAAGAGGCAAGTTGTTTTCTTTGACCTGCTTGTCTGGATCTAAGGAGAGAATATACTTTACAATCTCTTCTACATCTTCAACTTTTAATTGTGGATGTGGTGCCATCATATTTTCGCCCCATAGACCTTGACTTCCTTTGATGATACGATGGATGATGTTTTTAAGATCTTTCTGTTCATAGCGCGAGGCGATATCTTGATAGCTCGGGCCAGCCACTTGAGTGTTGGTAGCATGACATGCTTTACAATCAGAGGCATTGATGAGCTCTAATCCCTTAGGTATGGTGTTCTGTTGATGGCCTATACTTGCCAGAATCATGTCTTCGCCCTCTGGTATATAATTTAGTGTTACTGTTACTTTGGATGGATCTAAAGTGGCATCAGAACTACTGCCATCTTCTAAATCTGTGACTTCAATCTTATAATCCATTTTTTTATTCCTCCAATAGGTTGTGTTAGCATCACTCAGATTTATTTTAATTTTTGGAGGCTCATTGCCTACCATTATTTTTCTATTCGTAGTTGTGCTTTCTCCTGCTTCGTCAGTGACTTTAAGCCCTACATCATAGATGCCAGGTTTTTCAAAAACATAGTCTACGGTCGGAGAGGTGGTTGTCTTTGTTTCTTCTCCAAATGACCAAGTGTATTCTATTTTGTCTTTATCGTAATCAAGTGACTTAGCTGCAGAGAATTGCACAGCGAGAGGTGCCGCGCCAACTTCTTTGTCGCCTTCAAATTGAGCAACTGGAGGTCTGTTTCCAGAATTATAATTGATGACTGATAAGCGAGCGTCAAAGTTTCTTCTGTTCCACTTTTGCCCATATTCTAAAATGTATAATTGACCATCTTTAGAGACGAGCATGTCCATAGGATGGGAGAATTCTGTATTAGGCATGAATGGATCTGCCTGGACAAACTGATGATCTTCATCTAACTTTACAACATATATCCAATCACGCATCCACTCATAGACAAACCATTTGTTATCAAGATAAGCTGGAAGGGCATTTTCGGAAGAAGGATAATCTTCAGAGTGATATATAGGTCCAGACATTGGGTTGACCCCGCCTGATCCTAACCAAGGAAACTCTTTCGATTCATTGTAGCTGAACCAGACCATAGACTCTTGAATCGGAGGTAGGTTTTGTATGCCTGTATTATTAGGTGAGTTATTCACTATCTGGTTAGGGTCAAATGCGTTGCCTGATTTTTTGCGCTGAAAGTCATAGTCATGGTACATTTGATTA
>CALHUZ010000528.1 GCA_938039305.1 uncultured Saprospiraceae bacterium | reverse complement strand
TCGGGCATCTCCATTGAAAGGGAGAATAATTAATTAGAGATAGTCTGAAAAGAAGCGAGGCTCTCTCCTTCAGAAGACCTTTGTCATTGGGATATTGGTTGATTTCTGACGTTCATCCACATTTATCTACGTTCGTGTACTTTGTCTTTTTAGATTTAGTTTTATTCTGTTCTTTTGATAAAGGTTATGGTTGAAAAAGAAAATAGAATATCTCTGTATTGGCAATGTCAATTATTTGGATGGAGTCTGGCTTCATTATACTGGGCCTATAATTTCTATGTTAAAGAAGAATTTTCTGTATTTCATACCACTACTAATTTTATTTTCGATGTTATAGTTGGTGTTACTCTAACACATGTCTATAAGTTATTGATTAAAAGAGCGGGGAGTAAGTCACAAGAGAAGTTCAATGTCACCCAACTTGTTGTTGCTATAATCATATTGGCAGCTCTTTTTATGGTGTTTAACAATATTAAGTGGCAGTCCTATTATGTTTTTACTAGAGAAAGTTCAGTTGATTTTTTGGGTGTATTAACTAATTGGGATCCACCATTTATCACTGGGTTAAGACTCATGTCTATTTGGGTGTTGGCTTATCATTTGTACCATTATTATACGGCGCAAATCATCATGACAAAGCACAATGCTGAATTGTCAATCAACGCTAAGCAGTTACAGCTGAACCATTTGTCAAAACAATTAAAACCTCATTTTTTATTTAATTCTCTAAACAGTGTTAAATCTCTGATCGCAGAAGATCCAAAAAAGGCGCGTCGATCTATCGATTTGTTATCTGACATACTGCGCTCGTCCATATATACTAAAGAGAGCTTGATTTCAATCTCTGAAGAGCTTCAACTTGTCTATGATTATGTAGAGCTTGAAAAAATTAGATTTGAAAGTCGATTAAAGTTAGAGACAGATATTGATGAAAGCTTATTAGGATATAAAGTTCCTTCTTTAATTATACAAACCTTAGTTGAAAATGGCGTAAAACATGGCATTCAGAATTCTTTGAAGGGTGGAACAATAACCTTGATAATCTCAAGGAACAAAGATCTAATTGAGATAGAAGTTCAGAACCCAGGCGAGTTAATTTATAAAGAACAATATGGTAACGGTCTGGGGTTGATAAATTTGAATAAAAGACTCAAGCTACAATACAATAAAAGAGCATCTTTTGTGCTCAAAGAAAATAAAGAAGGGTTGATAGTAGCCAAGCTAACCATTCCGATTCAATCTAATGCCTAATGGAGAAATATAGTGTCATAATTATTGATGATGAGCGATTGGCTCGAGAAGAGGTGAAGCGGTGCTTAGCTAATTTTCCTGAATTTAATATAGTAGGAGAGGCGGATAATGCAGCCGACGGAAAGCAACTCATCGAGGCTAAAAACCCACAAGTTGTTTTTCTAGATATACAAATGCCTGAAAAATCTGGTTTTGATTTATTAGATGAATTGACGACTGTTCCTGAAATTGTTTTTACAACTGCATATAGTGAATATGCTGCGAAAGCATTTGAAGTGAATGCGTTGGACTATTTGGTGAAACCAATCCGTGAGGAACGTTTTGCAAAGAGCATGGAGAAAGTTAAGCAAGAACTTCTCAAGACAAGTAAGACGCGATCCGATTTTTCTATGCATCATAAAATATTTATTAAAGATGGAGAGAAGTGTTTTTTCATTCCATTAACAGATGTTCGTTATATAGAATCACTGGATAATTATGCACGACTTCATTTTAATAACGATAAAGCAATTATAAAGAAGTCACTAAATGCTATTGAGAAGAAGTTAGATCCAACGTGCTTTTTTAGAATAAATAGGAAGCAAATTATTAATGTACAATACATTAAAAAAGTATATCCTCATTTCAACAGTAGGCTAAAAATAGTATTAGATACTGATGAAGTATTTGAGGTGTCAAGTCGACAATCGGTTCGATTTAAAAACTGGAATAGCTTATAAAGCCTACATTATTAACAAGACAAAAGCAATCAATAGGAGTCAACCATGACGCCCTATAGAGAAGCGCTATGTGTTATAATAAATAGCTTAACATGAAGAAAATGATAAAATACATTACGGTGATCCTACTTATGTCCGGGGTGGGTTTTAATTCTTGTGCAAATCAAAAGACGAATGTAGAAAGTCGAACGATTCTTCATAAGGGCAGCGAATATTTAATCCAAGATAGCCTCATAATTACGACTTCGGATGGAGCCGAAGTGGCCCTTTTGGTTGTGAGAGAAAAGGGTTTGTCAAAAGCTTTGCCTACGATTCTGCAGCATACGATTTACACTAGAGACAATGATTTTAAAAGAGCATTAGGCGCTGCGAGTAATGGTTATGTTGGTGTAGTAAGTTATACTCGTGGGAAGGCATGGAGTTCCAGTGAAATTGTTCCTTATGAGTTTGAAGGAAGTGATATCTATGAAGTGATAGATTGGATCATTGAGCAACCTTGGAGTAATGGTGAAGTAGGTATGCAAGGAGGAAGTTATAACGGTTTTACGCAGTGGGCGGCCACAAAAAGATTACACCCAGCTATCAAAACAATAGTCCCATCGGCTTCTTCAGCACCTGGTATTGCTGAGCCTTCAGAGAATGGAATTTATATGAGTTTTCTATATCCGTGGTTTCCGTATGTCACTAATAATAAATCTTTAGATGAAGCAACCTATAATGATCGCGAAAGGTGGAATAATTTAAAGCAGAGTTATTATAAAGAAGGGGTTTCTTATCGTTCATTGGATAGCCTTGATGGTGTTCCTAATCCATATTATAACAAGCAACTTGATCATCCGACCTATGATGAATATTGGCAAAGTATGATGCCGTACAAAAATGATTTTTCCAACATTGACATACCTATATTAAGCACTACTGGGTATTTTGATGGAGGACAATTAGGATCATTGTACTATTTGAAAGAACATTATAAATACAATCATGATGCAGAGCACTATTTAGTTATTGGCCCATTTGGACATTTGGGCTCACAGTATGTTCCTGATAAGGTGATTGATAATTATGCGATTGATTCAGTTGCACAAATTGATATCATTGATCTAAGTTATGAATGGTTCGATTACATTTTTAAGAATGCGCCTAAACCAGATTTGCTTCAAGATAAAATAAACTTTCAGGTGATGGGAGCCAACCAATGGAGACACGTTCCAAGACTAAAGGATATAAGCAATGATACACTTCAGTTTTACTTGAGCAATGAACTTTCTAACGTTGATTTTACCTCTCAATATGGAACAGGAAATAATGGGGAGGCGCAACATTTTTCCATGACGGAGCTTAAGCCAAGCCAACGTGGGTTTATCGAACAATCAGTTGACTTCACTAATAGAACAATGGCAGATGAAAACAACTATTACATCCCTTTTGTCGTAAACGATTCCCTGCCACTCAGTAATGGCTTCTCGTTTATAACCGCTCCATTTGAAAAAGAGGTTGAGTTTAATGGCTCCTACTTAGGAGAACTAAAGATGATGATTAATAAAAGGGATATTGACTATTCTATAGTGATGTATGAACAGACACCGGAAGGCAAGTACTTTAAGTTGACACAGCATTATATAGGAAGAGCCAGTCATTCTAAAGATCGGGAGAAGCGGCAATTGTTATCGTCAAATCGACTGGAGACTGTTCCTCTTGGCGATGTGAGAATGACCAGTAAAAAACTGAATAAAGGCAGCCGACTTATTTTAGTATTAAATGTGAACAAGCATCCTCATGAACAAATTAATTATGGTACTGGTAGAGATGTAAGTACAGAGTCTATTAAAGACGCTATAGAACCACTTCAGGTCAAGTGGTTCAATGATAGTTATGTCAAAATACCAATACTCACCAGTGGAAAATAATCTTATAGACCATTAGAGCCTCTTGTTTTAAAAGGTTTTACCTTTGTCCAAATTCAAGCTTATGAAGACGATCGGTCTTATCGGAGGAATCACTTGGCAGTCGACTATCATGTATTACGAAGTACTTAATAAGCTTGCTGCCGATCACGAAAGCGATATAGAATCTGCGAGGTGCTTGATACACTCATTAGAGTTTGGAGAGATATCAAGACATCAGCGAGCAGATGAATGGGACGTACTTAATGACATCATGGCTGATGCAGGCAGAAGCCTTGAGGCAGGTGGTGCTAAGATCATTATCATATGTGCTAACACTATGCATCTATGCATTGACGCAGTCAGAAGTGCAGTGTCTGTACCAGTGATCCATATAGCAGAAGTGGCTGCAGATGCCATTGAAAAGAAAGGTATTAAGACAGTTGCATTACTCGGTACTAAGTATACTATGGAGCAGCCGTTCTTTAGGGATATATTATCTGCGAGAGGTATCACAGCCATCATCCCGAATGATGAAGAGAGAGACGAGATACATCGCGTGATTTACAAGGAGTTAGCATCAGCTACTCTCCTTCCTTCTTCTAAAAAGTACTATATCGATGTCATTGAAAGATTGAAAGGAGAAGGGGCAGAAGGGGCGATTCTTGGATGTACTGAGATTCCACTTTTGATTAAAGAGGATGATGTTAGTGTGCCTACTTTTGATACTACGACGTTGCATGGGACAGCGGCTTTTGAGTTATCGGTTAAGTGATGAGAACTAATTCTCAATTAAAATAATTTTTAATTTCAGTTGGCTTTTTTTGCGATCTCAAACTCAATTCTTCAATATTCTTTCTTGGTCATATTACACTTTCATTTTTTCAATCGATAAAAAAGCAACTATGTTTAAAATCCAGAAAGTGATTAGCTTTAAATAGGAAATATATCACTAACCAAATTCTGGAAATATGAAAGTAAATAATTCTTTTGATGGAGTAACAATTTTTGTTGGTATTGATGTTCATGCAAAAAGCTGGTCAGTAGCTACTTTCTCAGAGCACACGGCTTTGAAGAAGTTTGTTTTATCTTCTCCCAGTCCTAACAAACTGCGCGATAGCCTAACTAAATATTA
>CALHUZ010000527.1 GCA_938039305.1 uncultured Saprospiraceae bacterium | reverse complement strand
TAATGGCTTCTGTACATAGACATGCTTTCCTCTTTGCATCGCATCATAAGCTGCAACAGCATGTGTATGATCAGGTGTTGATATGGTTACGCCATCTATATCTGATTCGTGCTTATTAAGCATTTTACGGAAGTCATGATAGTACTTAGCATCTGGCCATGCTTCTTTGGCTCGAACCGCCTGCCTGTCATCTACATCACAGAACGCTATCACATTAGCATTAGGACTCTTAGCACATTCTGCCATATCGCTAAATCCCTTTCCTCCTGCTCCTATACCTACTATGTTAAAAGTATCACTTGGCGCTACAAATCCTTTACCTCCAAGGACGTGTCGCGGTACAATCATGAAGCCTGCAGCTCCTACTGATGTCTTCTTCAGAAAATCTCGCCTTGCCTTCTGATTGGTATTCTTCTTAGTGTTCTTTCTCTTTTTCATAGCTAATTTTTTATTCGGGTTGGATCCTTAGCCCATGCTTCATCCAACTACAAGTGAGTAAAATAGGACGACTATGAGAGAATCACAATATGATAGGGCGAAAACTTTCAATCTTAATAGAATTGTAACATAAAAAAAGGTGTTCGCGCGCAGCACAAACACCTTTTAAGCTTCTTATAAAGTACTAATAGTTACTTCTTCAAGATTTTCATTCCGATATTCAAAAGATCATCCATCATGTTGCCATCATTGTTTTGATCTAACAACTTACCGAAGATGTTACCTAAAGCACCACCCGCAGCGCCAGTACCCTGCTGGTTTTGGTTCTGGTTTTGACCACCTCCTAATAAGATACTTGCTAAACCGCCCAGATCTAAACCATTAGACTTTTTCTTCTGACCTACTACACCCATCACTACGGGTGCAACCAACTGCATCAATACACCTGACTTAAATATATCTAAACCACTCATCTGAGCGATGACTTGTGCTGCTTCTAATTGCTTATTTCCTAATAAGTGTCGGACGATGCCATCACCATTCATAGTCTTAGGATTACTCACTTGCTTCTGACCTGATAAGGCACCTAATAAGTCTCCTAATATCCCTCCATCATGATCTTTCTGAAGCGCTCCCATAAGTCCTCCACCCATCTGCTGATTGTTAGCATTTCGAGAGATAGCATTTAGTAAAAGCTCTGAGATTCCTTGACTCGCTCTTTTTACTTGATTAGGATCAGACGCTCCTAATTGCTTGGACAATTGTACGATCACATTGTCATTAAGGTGTCGGCTTACTTCGTTGATTAAATTATTCATTGATATTTTTAAAAAATGATAAGCGCTCTATCAAGCGCTTGAAATGTATACCATAATATCAAAAATTATCGACGAATAGTTCCGAAGGAAAGCCTTAAGATAAAAATGAATCTTATATCGCTACAATCCCTAACCTAATCGCCTTAACAACGAGGTCCACAGAATTACGTGCTTGCCACTTATAGATGAGGTTTTTCTTATGAGAAACAATCGTGTGATCAGATACACACAAAGCAGAAGCTATCTCCTTCACAGTTAGACCAAGGCTCATTTGCACGAGTACTTCTTTCTCTCTCTTCGTAGTCGGCTCTAATCCAGCGGAAGTAGTAGATGACATCGTCAATAGATTCATAGTGGTAACATTTAAAATAATGATCTTACTCTTTTATAATCGTCTGGAAGCACAGGTTAGGATTATTCCTATTGCTTACTGATACAAAATAATAGGTCGACGGTAATGCCGCATAATTGATATCTATAACATTGCCTTGTCCAGAAAAGTCTTGAACCACTTGCCCATTGATATCTAAGACACGTATATCATAATTAGAAAGTGCACCATCAATCTTGAAATGTCCAGGTGTTGGTTTAGAGAAAAGTTCTATACAAGAATCATCAGCACTTAAGTCTTGAGCAGCAAAAGGTGCTCCACCTTGAATAGTAAAGTTAGCATTAGAAACATCGAAAAATGTAGAAGCAGCTCTGAAGCCACCCGTGACATCACAACGGACCAAGACTCGAGCAGAAGATGTTGCGTTGTTAGGCATGATGACTGTGTGAGCCCCATCATTTGCAGTAGCGTCTGCGACTACAGTATAAGAAGCACCGCCATCTATAGATACCAATATATCCACATTAGCACAATGAGCATCAGTGCCATTGACGCTCCAAGTTACATTTGTAGGCTGCCCACCAGTCACTGTCTCTCCACCATTTGGGGCAGTGACGGCGAAGGGGCCAGTATTAGCAACTGTCACCTTTAGCAAGTCAACACCGGTACGTCCAAAGGAAGTATTATTATCTCGTACAAAAAGAGAGAAGGTGATCGTTCTTGCTCGACAAGGTAGCTTCTCCCAAGGAGCGCTATTGTTATTGCCATTAAGTACGTCGGTATAAACTGGAAAGCTGCGGAAGTTATCACTTGAAGGCGGACGAAATCGAAAGAGTGGTTGATTAGTAGCATTACAATTAGGAGATCCTTGCGTCGCCGCTCCAGCTCCATCATTCTGTTCCCACCCATAGCTTAATTGATTAATAGGATCATTGCTATCTGTGGCACTTCCTACGAGGACAAAAGGAGTCTGCTTAGGAATAGTAATAGCGGACTTGGCATCAGCTACTGGGTCTGCTGTATTGCCACCGCTGGTCGCCCCGCAAGACGTACCGTTAAGAGCTGCTTCAATCTGCTTTATAGATGTATAGTGGAAAAATGGATCAGAGCTTGAAGCATATCTATCGGCACTTTCACAGACATTAGCATAAGCCATGATGGAAGAACCTTCTCCAGGTTCAAATCGAAAACCTGACTCTGATGTCCCACAAGATGATGCGGCGAAGTTATGTTCTGAACCCATTTGATGACCTATCTCATGAGCGACATAATCTACCCATAAAGTTGTGACAGATTGACTCGTTCCCGAACCACCAAGTGCTTTCAAATCATCTTGACAAGTAACGTCAAATTCTGCGACACCACCCGTCTCGTCCCACATCACCAAGTGGCCAATATCATAATTAGCTGCTCCCAGTTTATTGTTGATCTGTGTTTGGTTTTCATCGATGTCCAAGCCATTGAATGGGTCATTATTAGGATTTGGAAACACCAAGTTACTACCTGAAACAAGTGTAAAATCTACTCCAAGATCACGAAGGAATATAGGATTGATCATATTGACCCCAGAAGCAATAGCA
>CALHUZ010000526.1 GCA_938039305.1 uncultured Saprospiraceae bacterium | reverse complement strand
TGATAGATGGAGTGATAGTGAGCTGGCAAAGAATTTGGGGGCAAAAGGAATTTTTCTACATGAGAAAGAAGGTAGAGATGCGAAAGCGCCAGAAGAGGTTGTTGATCATGTTGCATTAATCACGGACAACTGGAAGTCCATCTATGAATTATTAAAAAGCCAATCAAGATCTGTTAGTGAATCCCGATCGACATCAGAAACATCAATTGAGATAGATCTTGATATGGATGGTTCGGGTGTAAGCAATATCCATACTGGATTGAACTTCTTCGATCACATGTTGGAACAGATAGCAAGGCATGGCAACGTTGATTTGAACATTTCCGTCAAGGGAGATCTACATATAGATGAGCATCATACAGTAGAAGATACGGCGATCACACTGGGTGCAGCTTTCAAAGATGCGATGGGTAAGAAAGTCGGTATGCAACGATATGGGTTTTGTCTGCCGATGGATGATTGTCTGGCACAAGTGGCAGTGGACTTCGGAGGGCGCGCTTGGATAGAATGGGATGCGGATTTTAAAAGAGAGAAAGTGGGCGATGTGCCTACAGAATTGTTCTATCACTTCTTTAAATCATTCAGTGATCATGCTGCTTGCAATCTCAATATCAAAGCAGAAGGAGACAACGAGCACCATAAGATAGAATCGATTTTCAAAGCATTTGCGAGAGCGATAAGACACGGCATCAGTATCGATGTAAGCAGTGATGTCTTGCCATCTACTAAAGGTGTCCTATGATTGTGATGATAGATTATGAAGCGGGTAATACATGCTCGGTGATGAATGCCTTGGACAGATTAGAAGTCGACTATGTGCTAAGTGATGACGTCACAACTATTCAAAAAGCTGATAAGGTGATCTTCCCTGGTGTCGGACATGCAGGCGCTGCTATGGATGCCTTAAAGCGTAAAGGACTTGTGGATGTGATCAAAGGATTAACACAACCAGTGCTGGGTATCTGTGTAGGCATGCAATTGATGGCAGAGGGATCGGAAGAAGGTGATACGTCATGTCTTGGGATTGTGTCTGGTAAGGTCAAGAAGTTTGAAAGTCAGGTAGATTATAAAGTACCCCATATGGGATGGAATACTGTACAGCATGATGGTGGTGGCTTGTTTCAGGGCTTACCTGAAAATAACTATTTCTATTTTGTGCATAGTTATTATATGCCGGTAGGTGATAGTTGCATCGCAAGTTGTAATTATAATCATGACTTTGCTGCAGCAATAAAGAAGGACAACTTTTGGGGCATACAATTTCATGCTGAAAAGAGCAGTAAGCAAGGTGCTCAATTACTTCAGAATTTTTTAAAAGAAGCAAGCTGATTATGAGATTAATACCAGCAATTGATATACTCGGTGGCAAGTGTGTAAGACTTACGCAAGGAGATTATAATAGCCAGAAAATCTATGATGATAATCCTGTGGATGTGGCAAGAGATTTGTCTCGTCAAGGATTTGAATATCTACATCTTGTAGATCTGGATGGAGCAAAATCCAGTAGCCCAAAGAATCTATATGTACTCAATCAGATAGCACTCGATTCTAATCTGAAAATCGACTTTGGAGGAGGAATCAAAAGTGAAGATTCTCTGATCCAAGCACTTCGATCAGGTGCCAGCCAAGTTAATATAGGAAGCGTCTCTGTTCGCAATGCAAACTTGGTTAAGTTTTGGGTGCTGAGATATGGTGCAGATCAAGTGATGATCAGTGCTGATGTGAAAGGACGAAGCTTAGCGATCAACGGTTGGTTGGAAAATACTGAGGTAGACATCATGGAGTTTATCAATGACTTTATAGATAATGGGGCAAAGCACTTTGTAGTGACGGACATCGCCAAGGATGGTATGATGCAAGGTTCTTCTGTGGAGTTGTATAAAGATATCATTGATCAGTTTCCAGATATACAGTTAGTAGCAAGCGGAGGAGTGTCATCTATCGATGAGTGTAAAGTGTTAGAAGATATTGGTGTCTCTGGGATCATATTTGGGAAGGCGCTATATGAAGGGCTTATAGATCCCGAGGCACTTCTAAAAGCCTTTTCTTAATGCTGACTAAGCGCATCATACCTTGTCTTGATATCAAGAATGGTCGCACGGTGAAAGGTGTGAACTTTGTCAATCTTCGTGATGCGGGGGATCCGGTGGAGTTGGCTAAGAAGTATGCGGAAGTAGGCGCTGATGAATTGGTGTTCTTAGATATCTCTGCTACGATAGAAGAAAGAGAGACGATCTATGACTTAGTCAAGAAGGTTGGTGTAGAAGTGGATATTCCTTTCGCTGTAGGAGGTGGCATTAACTCAGTTGAGAAAGTATCTCGTATCCTTCAGAATGGAGCGGACAAGGTGAGTGTTAATAGTGCAGTGGTTAGAAGACCAATACTTGCAAAAGAGATATCAGATGAATTTGGTGCACAGTGTTTGATCGTAGCGATAGATGCACGGCAAGTTGATGGTTCTTGGATGGTTCACACACATGGCGGTTCGAAAGCTACAGAGCTTGAGCTTTTTGATTGGGCACAGAGGATGGAAGAGTTAGGAGCAGGCGAGATTCTATTTACGTCGATGGATCATGATGGTACCAAGAATGGATTTGCTTGTGAAGCTTTAGCGATCATGAATGAAAAGCTAACGATACCTGTCATCGCTTCGGGTGGTGCGGGGAATATGGATCACTTTGTAGATGTGTTTACTTCTGGGAAAGCCGATGCGGGTTTAGCAGCGAGTATATTTCACTTTGATGAAGTGGCTATACCTGATTTGAAAGAGTATCTTGTTTCTAAACAAATACCTATGAGGGTATGAGTATCTATATAGATTGTAAAAGGTGTAATGAACGAAACACGATTAGAACGAATGCGACCAATAGGTCTGACTTAGAAAGAGATAAAGGAGAGGTGATACAGATAAGGTGCAAGAAGTGCAGCACTTCTAAAGAGTATCATGTGAATGAATTCCAAGCTCAGCTGAATAGGAACCTTATACTTATTGCTGGTGCAGTTGGTTTTCTACTGACTCTATTGTTTTGGAGATTTGGCTTTGTAGCTGTTATCTCTTTTACACTGCCGGCTATAGTTTATCAAGTTCAGTATTCTAGTGTGCGAAGTTTTAATAACTATAAGATAAAGGAAATTGTAAAAGCTAAAGATTAGCGGATACAGAAAATAAGTGTTGATTATGAAATACGATGAGAAAGGTTTGATTCCAGCAATTATTCAAGATGATCAGACTGGAAAAGTATTGATGTTGGGATACATGAATGAGGAGGCATTTGATCAAACTAAGGCGACTGGATTGGTCACTTTTTATAGTAGGTCAAAGCAAAGGATTTGGGTGAAGGGAGAGTCGAGCAGTAATTATCTTCGATTGGTCAGTTGGTCTTTGGATTGTGATGAGGATGCGCTTTTGATTAAAGCTAATCCTGATGGTCCAACTTGTCATACTGGAAGTGATACATGTTGGAAGGAGGAGAATAAAGAAAGTGATTTGCAGTTTTTGTCGCAATTAGAAAGTGTGATTCATGATCGTCATGAGAACCCAGATGACGAATCATACACAACAAGTTTATTTCAATCTGGAACGCATAAGATAGCGCAGAAAGTAGGGGAGGAAGCTGTTGAACTTGTGATCGAATCTCTTAGGTCGGATGATGGGCTCTTCTTGGGTGAAGCGGCGGATCTCTTGTTTCATTATCTCGTGTTGTTAAAAGATCGAAATATGGATCTTTCACAAGTGATAGATGTTCTAAAGGCAAGACATAAATAAATTAGAATAGAAAAAATAGTTGTTATAACAATAGCAAATTTTAAAAAGAGAGCGAAGTCAACTTCACTCTCTTTTGTTTTTTTATTGTATTCAGGCAAACTCCTAAATTCCATCTTCGTCTTCTGGCATATCGTGAGTATTTATAAGGTTAGTAATAATTAACAATACAAATATGGGGGCTCACTATAATCTATAAAACGTTGATATTATGATGTTTACACATAGCTAAAAAGTGCTTTTGTGCATCACTATTTTCACTAAGTGTTTTGTGTTGAGGGAATAGTAAATGTTAAGACGAAAGGCTTATCTTGTTTTTGACACAGTTTCAAAGAAAGCCCTTGAGCATGAAA
>CALHUZ010000525.1 GCA_938039305.1 uncultured Saprospiraceae bacterium | reverse complement strand
AGACAAGAAAAGAATCCTGTCGCTTACTTCTCTAAAGAAGTTAGAACAAGAGTTACCTCATCCAGCATTCATCAGAGTTCACAAATCATACATCGTTGCCTCTAATAAAATACAATTATTAGACGGAAAGTTTCTCGACCTTGGGGACAACAGAATCCCCATAGGGGCCATGTATCGAGATGATGTTATAAACTGTATTTTCAAAAATACTAATGAGAAGTAATCACAGCGGCTGGAACTTAAAAGCAAAAAAACCTAACCCCATACCAGAGGTAGGCGGGATTTTCATTTATGCTGAATGAATATGAATTGTCTTGAAACAAAAAAGGAGTAGCACATTGTGCTACTCCTAATCAATAATTACAATTTTCTCCTATTAATTCCAGACATCCAATATACCACCCATGATAGCAATTGTAATCGTCCAGTAGACTACATTCAGCAGTATGTTCTTCCCAGTGTTCTTTTGGAATAAGCCAAGCGATATAATCACAGGTGCAATAATCGTAAGACACAACATAGCTCCGTGTAAGGCACCATGGCCAAATGTGTGAAAGCTTCCAAAGTATAACTCTCCTGCATCATTCACATCTTTGTGCACCAATTCATTGGTAAACTTAATGCTCATAGAAAGCAAAAAAGCCATAGCCAATGCAAGACCGTAGATCACTGCTTCATTCCGACCTTTAAAGTCTTCTTCTGTATACCCGAGTGAGTCGAGCCATGTTTTTCCAAAAATAGGTCCATAGTAAAGTGCTCCCATAACCATAGGAACAAGTGCAGCCACAAGAACTGCCAAGTAGTTAATTTCAGGCATCATTTTGATTAGATTTAGTAGTTAATTAATTCTCGTTTCAATTTTATAATATCTGTAATGTGAGTATATATGACTATTGGTACCACTACTGAAGGTAGCAAAACGAATGGAAAATAAAAAACGGCACGATTAGGCTGTTCAAATCCAAACATCTGAAAAGGAAGTTCCGCAGATAGAGTGGCATTAATCAGTATAAATAAGATAAGGGTAAGACCTGCGACATTCCATATAAGCTGTGCCTTTTTACTGATCTTATTTTTAATCATGAGGATCCCTATGATAGGCGCTGTAAGTCCTGCTATAATATCAAAATTCCTTCCTTCAAATGTCATCAACTCTGGTATCATACCATGGATAAAAAGATACAAAAGAACGATCTCAACTGGTATCCGAATAGTATGCAGAAAGGTGCTTAAGACGGAATTCCTATTCTTAAGCATCCATTCAATCTGTCGAGGTTGTAATCCATAGATAATGAAACACAAGGCAGGTGCCATAGCCAAAATAAAACGAGGGGGCATCGCTTCTACATTCAGATAGAAACCACTAAAGGCTATGAGAGATTGGATGATGCTCCAACCGACAATGACCAACAACAAGTTCTTTGATCGGCCATTAGAGAGATAGCATAATCCGATGGCTATCACGATTACAACTATAAATAAAATATTGGTCCACATCGGTAAATGATCTATCATAATCTGTCTTTTATTGACAAAACAAGGATACAATGGTTTTGCGTAAAAACGCCGTATTTGTTATGTCTGGGAGGGCGAAGGTGTGTATGGCCATTGAGTTTAGCCTGAAAGCTTAAGTGATTGATATCACTTAACGAAGGAGCTGCAAACAACGGCTTGCCAATATGTGATCCAACAAGTCCAAAAAAAAATGCTGAGGCTGGAAGCCTACAGCAACACTTGTTCTGACGAATCCCAAGCATCGACTTTTGCGTTCTTGCAGGCTTCCAGCCTCAAGAAGTCCATTAACAATTGATTCGAACATGCCTAAATACCGGAAGGCGCGATCAGATATCCATATCGAATACTTGATGTATCGTCCTTTGGAAGAGGCTGGGGGTCGAAAAAAGTAAAAAGCATGCTGAGGCTGGAAGCCTACAGCAACAAACAAATGCTACCCAAGCTTAGATTTGTCGAAAGACCTAGAAACTGGGATGAGCATATCACTTCCCTTCAATGTCAGCTGTAAAGATCGAGCATTGCCAGTGATCTTTGTGACATTGGGTTTATAAACTGCATAGGATTTGTGGACACGCAACATCATTTGATTATGCCCTATCTGACTCAATAGATTTTTCAACTTTAGTCTGAATAATTTGCTCTCAACTTGATCATCACGAAGCCAATAAAGTTGAACATAATTATTCTGCGCTTGAGCAAACAGAAAGCTACTCAACTCTATCTCAAGTATATCTGGTGTCTTGTCTTCACTTCGGATAGTTAGAAGGACAGTAGCATCATCTATTTGATCAACAGATCTATCTGCAGTGTTTAACTTCTCAGCACTTACAACATTTCGCCCACGAGCTACTTTCTCGGTTATATAAGTCATGATGACGATGGGCAGCACACCGACGGCTATAGTCATCAAGAAAAAAGCAGGGTAACTGTACTGAGGTGAGAATGACTTCCCGACTGTAGCATTGTAGGTATAGATCAGAACAGATATCTGGAGTATGACGGCACTAAAGAATAGAAGCTCATGCTTGATCCGCCAATGTTCTGGATCAAAGTACTTCGGCCATAATCTGGGAAGCACAAAGTAAGCGCTTAGTAAAGCTAAAACCGCCATAAAACCAAACCCAAAAAAGTACCCAGGCCGATCTGCTACTTGGTTGAGCCCAAAAGGTTGAAAAACCAATAAGAAGATAGCACACACCAAACCTATGCCAAATGAAATGGCCAGTTTCAAGCGAACACTTTCAATAGATGGATAAGGTGATTCTAACCAATTCATAGCCGTAAATGTAGAAAATATTGGAAGGGAGTAAGGTTCAAATCAATGATGTCGGAAAGCCCAGTGGTCAGGTTATGTAGTGCAACACCTTGAATATCCCTGTCTAAGGAAGTGAATAAAGCATCTCATCCTAAAAAAGAAGCACTTCACCTTTTCCTGATTTCATAGAGATGGATTCTTGAGCACATTTGCAACCAATGCTAATCAAAATCAGTCTCCACATGAAAAAGCTTATTCAAGTAGCCATATTTGTTATACTTCAAATCCATCTTTTTAGTCAGTCTGGTACCATCCAAGGGATAGTGATCGACTATCAATCCGAAATAACGATCATAGGAGCCACCATAGAACTACTGAGCTCTGATGACGTAGTAGGTACTACCACTGATGAAGATGGACATTTCGTATTGAGCAATGTACCACTTGGGCGTAATGTGATTCGTATTTCATATCTGGGGTATGAGTCTATCACACTTCCTAATATCGACGTTACGACAGGGAAGGATGTTCTCGTAAACATTTCCTTGAAGGAGCAAATAAATACTCTTTCTGAAATTGTGGTATTGGCTAAAAGCACTAAGGACAGACCACAAAATGAGATGGCCACCATATCAGCGCGACAGTTCAGTCTGGAAGAGGTGAACAGATACTCAGGAGGCCGAAGTGACGTGGCTCGTCTGGTAGCCAACTTTGCAGGCGTATCGGCACCTGATGATAGTAGGAATGATATCGTCATTCGAGGAAATTCTCCTACTGGAGTTCTGTGGAAGATAGAAGGTATACCCGTGCCAAGTCCCAACCACTACTCTACCTTTGGTACTACTGGAAGTCCAGTAAGTGCGCTTAATCCAAACATGCTGCGCAGTTCTGACTTTCTAACTTCAGCCTTCCCTGCTGAATATGGGAATGCCAATGCTGGTGTGTTCGATATCGGATTTAGAAATGGTAATAAAGAAAGAGCGGAGTACACATTTCAGATCGGTGCATTTAGTGGATTTGAAGGTATCGCTGAAGGGCCAATGGGTAAAAAAGGAGGGTCTTATCTGATAGCAGGTCGATATTCATTTGTTGGACTTGTAGGTGCAGGAGGCACAGATGCTGTACCCAATTATCAAGATCTCTCCTTTAAGATAGATCTGGGTAAAAGTAGTGCTGGAAGATTTACCCTGTTTGGAATAGGCGGTCAATCCAATATTGATTTTTTAAAAGAAGAGATAAGTCCTGACGATCTCTTTTCTGAAGAAGATGAAGACAGTTTTGTAAAAGGAGGTTTTGGTTTAGTTGGCCTGAAGCATAATCTAATCATCGGAGACAAGACATATATCAGAACCATCATAGGAGCTTCACGAAGAAATAACACTTTCGAACTTGATAGATATTATAATCTTGATATGGAAGATGAGTTCAAACTGCGCATCCTTGAGGTAGATGACACCGAATCTCGTTATAGCTTTAGTTCATACATAAACACTAAGCTCAACTCTCAACAAACATTTAGAGCTGGTGTATTGTACGAGAACTTTGCTAACGACTCCTTTCTTCGAGACAGAGAAGAAGCCCCCGATCTCAACAATGATGGCGAGCCGGATTGGTTTACAGTTTACGATTTTAATGGTCGCACTGGGCTCTTGCAACCATTTGTTCAAAGTAACTATCGATTCAACAAAGAGTTAAGTGTACAAGGTGGCATCCATGGTCAATACTCTACGATGAACCAGCAGATGGTCATAGAGCCTCGCGCAAGTATATCTTACCAACTGAATGATAAAAACAAAGTGACATTGGGATATGGTGTTCATAATCAAAATGCTCCTCTTCCTATCCTATTCCTCAACGAACAAATAGGAGATGAATTAGTGCAGACCAACAAAGATCTTGACTTTGTAAGATCGCAACACTACGTCTTAGGGTATGATAGAAGGATAGCAGATAACTGGAGATTCAAAGCAGAGGTCTATTATCAAAGTCTGGATAGGGTGCCGGTTGAATCCTTTCCTTCAAGTTATTCTACACTAACAGAAGGAGCTGATTTTGGATTTTCAGATGACAAAACTTCATTAGTAAGCGAAGGAACAGGAAGCAATCAAGGGATAGAGATCACAGTAGAAAAATTCTATAGTAAAGGATATCACCTTTTAGCTACCGCATCATTCTTCGATAGTAAGTATACAGGAAGTGATGGCATAGAGCGGAGCACCCCATTTGACAACGGTTATGTGCTCAACTTCTTAGCAGGTCGAGAATTCAAGCTTGGAAAGACAGGAAAGAACGCATTTATGCTAGATACTAAAATCACAACCTCAGGTGGCAAATGGTACACACCTATTGATCTGGAGGCTTCACGCTTGGCACAATTCGAAGTTCTTGAAGAAGAGCAAGCCTTCACAAGACAATTTGATCAATACCTGAGATGGGATCTAAAACTTGGCATAAAACTCAATAGTTCTAAAAAGAAGATCGCACACATGTTCTATCTTGATTTTCAAAATGTCACGAACCGTGAAAACGTTTTTATAAGACAATATAATAGAACAAGCGGAGAGATCGATCAAGATAACCAAGTCGGATTCTTTCCAGACTTTTTATATCGCGTACAATTTTAAAAGGATTACTATTGACGAGTAGTTGATTTATGAATCAAAAACCATGTCCATACTTAGGGTTTGATGACAGGAAGTATATATTCTTCGGGTTAGTCATTTTAAGTATACTGATTCCTATTTTCTTTTTCCAAAGAAGCATATTCCCTCTTGGCGAATTCTTTCTGGAAGAAATGGCCGAGTCGTTCTACTTTGCTGGCGCGTATTGGCTTTATTGTCGTTTCATTATTATTCTACTTAGAAAAAGATTTGACGGCTTTAACCAATCTGTTAAAAGATTATGGATTCAGATGGGTATCCTCATCATAACACTCCCTATTATTGGAGCTTTGATATCTGGCAGTGTCTTTTTATTTTACCACTTCACATCATTTGAGGATCACTTTGAGCCTAGTCATCTACAGTCAATCTTTACAACTTACACTGTCTCACTAGTCGTCATCTTACTATATGAAATAATCTACTATGTCCACAAATACAAGGAGGCAATAATAGAAAAGAAAAACATAGAGCACGAGCATACAAAAGGACAATTAGAGAACTTACGTAATCAGATCAATCCTCATTTTTTATTCAACAGCATGAATACATTGATGAACTTGATCCCAATGAATCCAGATAGAGCAACTAACTACTTGAGTAAACTATCAAAATTCTACAGATACACGGTCAGCAACAAAGACGAGGCTATCGTGCCGCTCACAGAAGAACTCGAACATGTTAAGATATATGCTGACATCTTGCAAGAACGCTTTCAAGAGGGTCTCATCATAAGAACGCCTGAATCTATACCTCACAGCGCAAAGGTGATACCTCTATGCCTTCAGCTCCTTATCGAAAATGCCGTAAAACACAATGTCGTAGGACGTAAAAAACCACTGACGATCAGCATCTCAACTGATAAAAAAGTAGGCTTCCTAACCGTCTCTAATAACATCCAGAAAAGAATCCAAGAGGTTAAATCTACAGGTCTGGGGCTAAAGAATATAAAAGATCGTGTTGCTTACTTTTCTAAGAAAGAAATTATAATCACTGAAACTGAAAGTAACTTCTCAGTATCTGTACCATTGATTTATTCAGATTATAAAATATGAATATTGTCATCATAGAAGACGAGATAAATGCATACGAATACTTGCAAAAGTCCATCTTGAAGATAGAGCCAAGTGCCCAAATAACCGCTCACCTCGAAAGTGTAGAAGAAGCTGTGAACTGGTTACACCAGAACAATCCGATCGATCTTATCTTCTTAGACATTCAACTATCAGATGGGCTCAGCTTTGAGATATTCAACCACGTAGATGTAACAGCGCCGATCATCTTCACAACAGCGTATGACCAATACGCCATCGATGCCTTCAAAGTGAATAGTATAGACTACTTACTTAAGCCCATTCATATAGATGATCTTGTGAGAGCATTAGAAAAGTACAAAACTCGCCTACCACTTATGAATACTGATCTAACTAATCAGATCATGGAATTATTCAATAAAGAAAATCAACAAAAAAAGCATAGATGTCTTGTCAAAAAAGGAAATCACTTTGAGTACATCAGTATCTCTGATATCGCCTTTATCAACTCCGAGGATGGTATGACCTTCTTACACACATTTGATACCAAGAGACATCTATACTCTAAGACAATTGAAAACTTAGAAAGCATCTTAGATCCAAAAAAATTCTTTCAAATCAGTCGAGCTCAAATAGTCAATATAAAAGCTATCAATACAATCCACCCTCATTTTAATCAGCGCTTAAAGATAGCTCTTAAAAGCAGCCACCCATCAGTCGAGTTAATAGTCAGTCGATCAAAGGTGAATGAATTTAAGACATGGATAGATCTGTAAAGCAGGCCATTCTGAGCAGTCCAACCTTACAAAAGAAAACGAAAGAATATTTTCTTCAGTAAGTATTGCAGTTCAAATTATTGATCTGAAGCCGACTGTATTATATTAGGGAGATATAACATCGTATGGACTTCTTAACTACCTTTCCTTATGTAGGCATTATCATCTTGATAGTCATTAATGCTGTCCTTGTGAACAAGCAAAAGGTCGTCATCGATGATGACCATGCTGATCAAAACACTGGCTCCTAACTACCCACAGATCGACATGACCGAATATCTTTCAGAACACTACCTCACCATCATCTTAATCCTCATCTATGTCGGAGGATGTATCTATGTGGGCTGGTACTTTAAGAAGAAAGCATCCGAAGGTGTAGAAGGATATTATGTTGCCAAAAGATCAATACCTGGATGGGTCATTTCATTAGCCTTCTTTTCGACTTCGGCATCTACTAATACATACATCGGTCAGGCCGGCAAATCATTTCAGTATGGACTGTCGTGGGCATGGATGGCCTTTATATGGACGATATTCTGCGTGATATCATGGCAGCTGCTTGGGCCACGGATGAGAGAGCAGACTGCTCGCCTCAAGTCATTCACCATACCTGATTACTTTCACCTGAGGTACAAGAGTGACATGGCCAAATCTATCCGTGTCTTGTCTGCGGTCATCATACTCTTCGCTACGATCTGGTACATGGTGGGTATCGCTAAAGGATGTGCACATGTGATGACTTCAGTATTGGATATACCCTACTGGGCAGGATCCTTCTTGATCATCTTTGTGACCTGTCTCTATACGATCTGGGGCGGCATGTATAGTGTGCTATGGACAGATGCCATACAGGGCATCATCATGTTTGGAGTGGCGATATTGATGCTTTGTTTGCCTTTCATTTACGTAGGTGGGATCGAACCGATGATGGAGACAATCAGCATGACCAGCCATCCAGATAAAAATGGCAATCCTATGGAGGATGGTCTAGTATCATTTGGTATGCTCGTCTCTTTCATGTACATCTTGGGCATAGGTCTGTCTATCGGTATGAAGCAAATATCAGAGCCTAAAAACCTGATCCGATTCTACTCTATCGACAATGCAAAGAGCATGAAGTTCGCCATGATCTGGACTCCTGTATTCTTGGGCATCTCACTTGTCTGCGTGATGGGACTTGGTGCCTTAGTGCATGGCATGGCTACGCAAGAAGAAGCAGCATACTTGATCAATAATACGGATGAAGTGATCGGATTCATGTTGGATAAGTTTGACAACAAACTGGTCAGTGGCATCTGTGTCTCTGGTCTCTTTGCAGCAGGTATGTCATCTCTGGCATCGGTGATCATCATCATAGGGACAGCTTTTGTAAAAGACATATGGCACGTGGTCAGTCCACTGGAAGACAAGTCAATTATAAAAGGAACGAAGTGGTTTATGTTTGTCTATTGCATCATCATATTCGTACTCACACTCTATCCTACTGCTGGCATAGTAGAATTGACAGCATTTGCGGGATCAGTATTCGCAGCGAGTTTCTTCCCAGCTATCTTTGGTGGGTTATATCTAAAATGGGGTACTGACATCGCAGCGCTAAGCTCTATGCTCGTAGGCATGGTGACTAATATCATATGGAGATTTGGATTCAGACTACGGATAGAAAGTCTATATGATATCCATGAGATCATCCCAGCTTTTATAATCTCGCTGATCACGTATATCATAGTCAGCAAGCTTACGCGAAATAGAATGCCCGATGAAGCGCATCTGGCCAAGGTGTTTGGTTGATTGCTTCTTCATTGACCTCTTATCATATACTCCTTATACTATCATTCGATTTATTAGAATTTAATGATGGATTCCTTATTTTCTATTCAGACTTTCCATTATCTTAACACTTGCGTGAAATACCTTATATCCATACTCACATCTAAGACCAGGCAAACGGGAGATACGTCTGATAATACTTAGCATAAAGAGATGATGGCAATGTCATCACTCTTGACCCAACTTTTGGCATGTGTGAAAGTCCGTGGAAAGCTCATAGCCAACATACGGGGTGCTTATGCGCCTCGGCACCGAGATGGATAAAAAAAGGTAGATCAGAGCACAAAAATGAATCGACGGAAGTTGAAACTATATAACTATGCCTAAT
>CALHUZ010000524.1 GCA_938039305.1 uncultured Saprospiraceae bacterium | reverse complement strand
TGCCATTGCTGATGGCGTCTTAGAGCCTCGTATCCCATACATTAGATCTTACGATGTATTGATACAGTACCTCACGACATTGGCTGTCTCAGATGGGTTTGAAGAGAAGACCATTTACGATGAAGTGAAAAAAACCTTTTGCTACGACTCTATGTCTAGAGAAGAATGGGAATGGATGCTTAGCTTCTTAGTAACTGGAGGCCCATCTCTAAGCGCTTATGATGAGTACCATAAAGTCATAATAGAAGACGGTATTTATAAGGTCACTGATAAAACGATTGCCCGAAGGCATCGTATGTCTATTGGCACAATCGTCAGCAGCTCATCAATCAGCGTCGCCTTTGTCTCGGGTAAAAGACTTGGAAACATAGAAGAATATTTTGCGTCAAGTATGTCACCTGGGGATGCATTCTGGTTCGCTGGAAGGACATTAGAATATGTAAGGATCAAGGACATGACACTCCAAGTAAAAAAGTCTAAAGCCAAGAAAGCAAGAGTACATTCTTGGATGGGAGGTAGAATGCCTTTGTCCTCTACCCTCTCAGATCTAATTAGAAAAAAACTAAGCAACTATACACACGGCATCATAGAGGAAATAGAAACTGAAGTACTAACGCCCCTATTAGAACAGCAGTCTACTCAATCGCACTTGCCTAATGAAGAAGAGTTTCTAATAGAGTACATATCGTCAAAAGATGGGTATCATTTACTTTTCTATCCATTTGAAGGACGCTTTGTTCATGAAGGTATGGGAGCACTGCTTGCGCAAAGATTGTCGGAGCGGTATAGCATCACATTCAGCATAGCCATGAATGATTATGGTTTCGAATTATTAAGTGATCAAAAGATTGATTTAGAAATAATTACAAAAGAACTTTTTACAACAAAGGACTTGGTGCTTGATATTCAAAATAGTTTGAATTCTGTAGAGATCGCTCGAAGACAATTCAGAGATATTGGAAAAATATCTGGAATGATCTTTCAAGGTTATCCTGGAAAACATAAAAAAGAAAGACACCTACAATCTTCCGCTGCTTTGATTTTTGATGTCTTTAAAGAATACGATCCTGACAACCTCTTATATCTTCAGACTTATGATGAGGTCATGACTTTCCAATTTGAAGAATCTCGCTTAAGAGCCGCACTAACGCGAATCCAAAATCAAAAAATAATCATAACTCGTCCTCAAAATTTCACTCCTTTTTCTTTCCCAATTGTTGTTGATAGATTAAGAGAAAAACTGTCTTCTGAGCGACTCATAGATAGAGTGAAGAAGATGATCGCCGCTGCACAGAAGTAGTCTTCTCTTTTTTCGCAAGGCTTCTGCACAACATCTATAGACTTGAATCGCTTATATAAGTCGAAGACATGATAAAGCAACTCTTTTTATACATTTTGATCGCCATAGGGTTTATGACCGTGAGTTGTGGAGACTCTGAGGTAGCACTATTTGAAATGCGCCTTGAAGCAGATTTCAGTATTCCTGCAGGACTTAACTCCTTCGATACACACTACTTCTACATAAGAGATGTGCCTACACGTATCCGGAATTATATCAATAGCGATGTAGACACCAGTGCTATCAGCAGCATACAGCCAACACAAGCGATCCTTGATGCTCGATTCTTAGCTATCGACTGGGCTATCATAAGAGAGATATCTGTACGTGTAGTATCTCAAGACGAAACCGTCAACAAAGAAGTCTTTTATCATGATAGAATAGGTCTCAATAATGTAAAAGAAGTACAGCTTTTAAGCTCCTTACCAGATGTAAAGGATATATTGCTCGAAGATAATTTAACACTTGAAGTGCGGCTCAACTTTATACAATCCACACCTGCGGAAATAGAAAGTCGACTCACCATGAACTTTGCAGTAAATGGACCTACATAACGAATTTTTAAAGCAGTATATGGTTGAGTTCGATGTACCTCAACCGATAACGGAAGACTTCCTCAATATGATTCCTGAGCAAAGAGCTTCTCTTGATGACTTGTTTGCGAGTGGCAAGCTCTTATCGTATACAGTAGCCGCAGATCGCAGTCGTGTTTGGGCTGTGATGATCGCTGAAAGTGAAAGCGAACTCTTGGCATATATTGATGAATTGCCGATGACGCCTTACATGGATTTTGACTACAATGAATTGATGTTTTACAATACAGTTCACTTGTTGCCTGCCATGTCTCTAAACTAACTGGGTGTCAAGATCCTTTGCTTTATACGCGTTAGCGACTATTAACTTTACGCATATCATCGATACCATGTTGATCATGCCTTTGGGTGATATATTCATTAGGACTTTTGATCTAACAGCAGCACAATACACATACCTCGTATCATCCTATGCCATAGGGGCTTTCATCTCCAGCATGTGTGCATTTCTGTTTCTGGATCGTTTTGATCGCAAGACAGCTTTGCTATTTCTTTATTCGGGTTTTGTCATCGGCACCTTACTATGTGGACTTGCCTCGAGCTATGTGATGTTGGTGTCTTTGAGGTTTTTGACCGGTGCTTTTGGCGGTGTCATTGGCGCTTTAGCTTTTGCTGTGGTTTCGGATCTATACAAATTTAAAGAACGCGGAAAGGCGATGGGTGTACTGGTAGGAGCATTCTCGGCTGCTTCCGCTTTAGGTATTCCTTTTGGGCTTTACCTCGCAGATAACTATACATGGCGAACTCCTTTTTTATGTTTAGGTTCTATAGGAGTAATCATTATACTTCTCATTATCTGGAAATTTCCTAGTATAAAAACCCACCTTGAAGAACCCGTTCATCGTCCATCAGTAAAGCGTACGATATCTGCATTACTCTCGGATTCAAATCAACTCAATGCTTTACTGCTTGGATCAATTTTGATTTTAGGCCACTTTATGATTATTCCTTTTATCTCACCTTACATGATTAGAAATGTAGGGTTTGATCAGACAGATGTAACCAACATTTTTCTATTTGGTGGTTTAGCAATGGTCATATCCGCTCCCCTTGTTGGCAGGCTTACTGACAAGATTGGAGTACTCAAAGTATTTACAGTGGCCATCATCTTGTCTTTCATTCCAACAATCGCAATCTCTCATATGCAACCAAGCCCAGTGGCATACGCGCTTATCTTTACTACTTTGTTTTTCATATTTGGCAGCAGCCGTATGATCCCTGCTAATACGATCATAACAGCCTCTGTAGGTCAAGAAAATCGAGGGAGTTTCATGAGCATGAAGTCAGCTCTTCAACAACTTGCGATAGCCTTAGCATCGTTGATTGGTGGTCTTGTCGTATTTATAGATGAAGGCTCACAATTATATGAACGATATGAGATCTTGGGCTATCTATCCGTGTTCTTTTGTATTGTAAGCATATTCTTGATTAGAAGGCTAAAGGTCGCCAAGGACAATTAGACCTGACTTACGTCAAATATTTGAGAAGAAAGACTTTGTCATCCTCTCTTCCAATTTCATTACATTTGCATACACCCTCGAAGCACGATAATGAGTAAGAAAGAAATAATAGTCGTTGTATTAATCCTAATAGCTATAGCTACAAGGTTCTTGTTTCTCGTAGATGGACAATCTATACTTCCTAATTTTACGGCAGTTGGTGCTATAGCCATTCTTGGTGCAAGTCGCTTGAAGGGAGCGCGACGATGGATATTGCCTCTTGCTGTATTATGGGTGAGTGATCTTATCTTGAACAACGTCGTGTACGCAGAATACTATACGAGCTTTCAGGTATTTGGAAGCGGATGGGTGTACGGTGCTTTTCTTCTGATCGGTGTTATCGCTTACTATGTGATGCGGAAACAAAATACAATGAAGGGAGGATGGATGAGATTAGCTTTCACAGGTATCGCAGGAGCTATTGTCTTTTTCCTAATTACCAATTTTGGTTCTTGGGCCAGCAGCATGACTCCTTATACCAAAGACTTTTCTGGGCTTTTAACGGCTTATGAAGCAGGTGTTCCTTTTTTTAGAAATACTTTGATTAGTAACCTTGTCTTCAGTTTTGCTCTTTTTGGAGCTTATGAGTATTTGGCGTCAAAACTTACTGATGTAGACCCTGTGATGTCTACCAAATCTGTCGCTTAATCATCCCTATAGTCCATATAGCCATGGTGTCGGACATGATCTGTCCTTGGTGCTATGTCGGAAAAAAGCGGCTGGAACAAGCCCTTGAAAACACACAACTAACAGATAAAGTAGCGCTCAGCTATAAGCCTTATCTTTTGTATCCTGATATCGCTGATCATTCAAGAGGTACAGAGAGTTTCCCCAAGAAGAGAAGCATGGGTCCTCTGCTACACCAAGCAGGAGAGGAAGTAGGTATTACTTTCGATTTTAAATCTATATCCAATGTTCCCGACACATTATCTTTGCACTACTTACTTGCTAACCTCAATGATGACAAGTTAGCGTGGAACATAAAAAGCAGATTATTTAAGGCATACTTTTCTGAAGGTGCCGACATCAGTAATAAGGATATAGTTGAAAAATTAATGTCGGAGTTCGACATAAAGCCCAGCTTTGGACACAACCCTTCCGTTCACAAAGCTATTTTGGAGGGCGTAGAACTTGGTGTGACAGCTGTTCCTTCTTTCATCATTAACAAGGCACATACTATATCAGGCGCCCAAGAAATCAATAGATGGGAAAAATATCTTTTGCGCTTAGCTAAATAACTCTGTTTTTTTCTTGCTTACAAAAACTCTGAGGAAAATGAGTACAGGGAACTACTTAAGCCCTTTCTATATAAACACCTAATGAGATCATACTGGATCATAATTGTATACTTAGCTTTGTCAGTCGGTTGTTCTGATGATTCAGACTATGTCTATGAAAATGAAATACCAGATTCTATGAGGACTTATTTCGACTCATTTGCCTTAGAAGCATCTGAAAGAGGATGGTCTATTAACTGGGAGGCGGAACGAATAAGTGGATCTTTTGACGATATCGATACTGACGCTGTAGGGCAATGCGAGACATATGACAGCGGTCGTAGAGTAATCAATATAGATAAGACCTATTGGGAAAGAAGCAGTGACATGCAAAGAGAGTTTTTAATCTTCCATGAATTAGGTCATTGTGCACTAAAGCGCGACCATCTAAATGATACTGGTGCGGCTGGTAAGTGTATTAGTATCATGAATAGTGGAGAAAACCTTTGCTCGATAAGATATAACAGTGCTACACGTAGCGCATACTTAGATGAATTATTCCTTTGAACTTAACATATAGTCGTGAATGACAAATATCTACAATACGAAATAACAGATTTCTTAACGGACGATTCTTTCGTGAATTGGGTCCTTGATAAGACTTATGACAAAGAGTGGCAAGTCTGGATCTCTAAACACCCAGAAATAACTACTCGCATCGTCGAGTCAAAACAGCTAGTGGGTTCTGTAAAGTTTAGAGAAGACAACGCAGCTGTACAATCAAAGAGTAAAGTCTGGAATAGAATAGATCAGTCTACTCTTGCAAAAAAAGTAACGCTCAACTCTAATCGCAGAAAGGTGATTTACAGTCTTTTAGCTGCAGCAGCTGTTGCGTTATTGGCAGTCTTCCTTTTACCAGAGAGAGCAACTGTCATTGAATCACAATTAGCAGAAACAAAAACATTATCTCTTCCTGCTAACTCCTCTGTAATTCTTTCAGAGTCGTCGTCGTTAGCTTATAAAAGTGACGATTGGAATAGTCGAAGAGATGTTGAGTTAAAAGGACAAGCGCACTTTAAGGTAAGCAAGGGTGTTCCTTTCATAGTCAGTACATCTAATGGTTCCGTAGAGGTCTTAGGTACGGAGTTCGATGTTATCTCTGAGCAAAGCAGCTTACAAGTTCATGTAACTGAAGGTCGCGTCCAAGTAACATCTGGAAATCATTCTAAAATACTAACAGCCGGTATGGCCTTTTATAAAAACCCGACGTGGGAAGATGCAAGAGCGATACCCGGTGATTGGGCAACCGATAATGCTTTAGTGATATTTGACGATCAACCTCTTTCAAATGTTCTTAGTTCTATAACTGCATTAAATGGAAGTGTTTTTGAATATGGTAATATTGACAAGACAATGAGCTATACAGGCTCATATGATTCTTCCTCCGAACTTGAATCTATTTTAGAAAAAGTATTATGGCCTTTACGTATAAAATACTCTGTAGAGAATGATATCGTTATCTTAACCTACTAACCTATAAGTGAATCGTATCAATAGACTTTTACCTCTTCTTATATTATTATGGCTACCTTTTAGTATAGGTGCTCAAAATAGCTCTTTTAGAATTGATGTAGAATCTGTTACACTCCCAACGTTGATAGATGTTTTAGAAAAAGACTTCGACGTTAATTTCTCTTACGATAGTGATTTACTTTCAGATCAAGTTTTTTTCCTATCTACCAATACCAATGATCTAGGTGATATTTTAGATGAGATTTCTGCCATATATCCTGTAGAATACCAATTACTCAAAGATCATTCTATCCTCCTAAGAAACCGGCTGAGTCAAGAAGACAGCATATTAAATGATTATAGCGTAACTCTAAAAATAATAGATGCCGTCTCTCTGCAGCCTCTTGAGTTAGCAGCTGTCGGTATTTTAGGAACGAGTAAAGGAAGTTATAGCGATAAAGACGGAAGTCTGAATTTATCTCTTTCTACTGACCCACAAAATACACTGCTTGAAGTACACTTGATGGGTTATCAGTCTAAGAAAGTTTCTTTAAGGGACATAGAAGATTTTACCATAACTCTTGATATACTTCCTTTTGATATAGAAGAAGTCATGATAGAGGATCGGTCAGATATAGTTTCTATAAATAATTCTGATCTATCTGTAACTCTAAGAACAAATCACATTGCCTCCCTAGCTTCTGGAGTTTTAGGACAAGACGTCTTGCGACAAGTTCAATTACTTCCTGGGGTGGCAGCTTTTAATGATAAGTCTTCTGGTCTGATGATCAGAGGAAGTGGTGAAGAGGCTTCGCTGATCATGATGGATGATATTCCTATCTATAATCCAAGCCACTACTATGGTTTGTTTAGTTCGATCAATCCTACTTATGCTTCTTCTTTCACGCTTTATAAAAACAACTTACCTGTTGCATATGATGGTAAGACAGCTGGTATGCTTCAAGTGAAAGGCCCCACGTCTGATAGTCTAAACGCTACTATTGGATCCATTGATATTAACCTTTTGAGCATCTCTGGTACAGTTCAGGTACCCATCAGCCAAAGATTGGTTTTGTCTGTAGGTGGTCGTTCTACATACCAGAATGTATCTGATACAGATTTCTTTGACCTTTTTAAAAATGAAGATCCAAAGGCTTCTTCTATAGAGAACTTTAACTTCACAAGTCGAAATGAGCTCTTGTCAAGTGTGCCTGACTTTAAGTTTTTTGATCTCAACGGGCAGCTCTCTTATCACTGGAAAAAAGGAGAACTATCTCTTAGCTATTTTCAAAGTAGCGATGATTTAGAAGATACTTTTTCTAATGAATTTCAAACGAGAAGAGAGCGCGTTCTCATAACTAATACGGAAGGGTATTCCAATATAGAAGCTTGGCAAAATAGAGGGTTGAATGCAAAATTAGAAAGCAAATTATTTGATAATCTAAATGTATCTTCCCTCCTATATTATTCAAATTATAATAGTTATAGCAGCCTTGATGTCTCTTTAGAAAGAGATCTTATAAACCGAACCAATCTTTTTTCATATCAGAATATTAGAGAAAATGATGTTTCTGATTTGGGCTTTAAGTCTTCTTTACTTTTTGATAATAAGACGACGAAGTGGCAAGTTGGTTTGGACGTTGTAAGTCACGAGGTAAGAGCAAGAGCTACAGAGAATGATGAACCATTTTTTAACAGAGATAATACAAAATTTGAATCCAGCTTATTCGCGTCATATACCCCCATATATAAAGACAACCTAGAAGTAGAAATAGGCCTAAGAGGAACCGTCTACAATAATAAAATATATGCTTCCCCAAGGATTAATTTAAATTATTCTTTCTCTCCTCAGTTCAGTTTCAAGTCTTCTGTCGGTAGACATAACCAGTATGTGAGACAATTGTCTTTAGAAAACACATTTGGTCGTAGCATAGAGTTTTGGACATTAGCTAATGAAAATATCGCTGTAGGTATCTCTGATCAAATCATGCTTGGTGGTACGTATAAATTAGGGCGAGTCAGTTTTGATATAGAAACCTACTTTAAAAAAAGGTATAATCTTATTGAGTTAGCGCTTTTCAATCCCAGGTTTAATGAGACGGCTATCTTGCCCCTTCTTTCTAATGGCGGTGGCAATGAGTATCGCTTATTCACAGGGGTTGGACAGACTCTGGGCGTAGATATAATGGCGAGTTACACACTTCCTCGCTATTCTGGTTGGCTATCATATACGCTTAGTAAGTCTACTATCAATTATGATCAGATTTTGAGAGGCACCTCCTTCCCTACTCAAGACGATCGAAGACATCAACTTAAATTTATTAATGAGTATCGTATCAGCGATTTTACTTTGGGAGCAACTTTCGTTTATGCTAGCGGAAGACCATACACCGATCTCAACAAAGTGAGTAATAACAATCGCGATCAACAAAGACCAGAAGATAGAATAAGCAGACTGCCTGCTTATATCAGAACAGATGTGGGTCTATCTTATCAAATAGACATAGGAGACTCTTCCGTCGAACTGGGTTTTTCTATTTACAATCTTTTCAATCGTTCTAACGTCAACTACGTTCAATATCTATTCTCTATTCCATCTAACTCTCAGCAAGATCCTAATCGAAATATGAATTCGCTCCTTGGTGCAGAATCCAATCTTTTGAATCGGACGACTAACTTGAACCTCAAGTATTCATTCTAAATAAAGTTTTCCAGATTATTGATGGCGATGAGCCAGTAGAGGCGGAGGGCTTCCATCAAAAGGATTAGAACGCCCGATCGTTCTCGCCTCCATGCCTTCAGCACGCATCACTGCCCTATCTCCAAAGCGCTCCCTTATCTTATCCATCGTCTGATAGAGGCTAATAATCTCTTCGGAGTCCTCAAACATATTCATCTGATAGTTGCCTCCTACCAGGCTGCTGAACCGAACGCCTATCAGTCTAATCATCACACGTCGACTGTACAACTTTTTGAATAGCTCCTTCACTTTTGTTACGATGATATGATCTGCAGAAGTATAAGGTAATCGGCACTGAAGTGTTTGCGTCTGAAAATCCGAATAACGAAGCTTAACAGTGATACACCCCGTAAGTTTTTGCCCTCTTCGGAGTTGGAAAGAAAGATTCTCTGCCATAGCAACAAGCAAAGAGCGAAGCTTAGCCACATCTATTGTGTCTTTATCAAATGTCCGCTCTGTCGAGATTGACTTTCTCTCACTATGTGGGATCACCGGGGTATTATCAATCCCATTAGCCTTCTTCCAGATAGCAGTGCCATTCTTTCCAAAAACACCTTCCATCATTTCGACTGGCATCTTCTGAACGGTTCCGATAACTTTCACTCCCAGATGACATAGCATCTGGTGAGTCTTAGGCCCCACCATCGGTATTTTTCGCACTGGCAATGGTGACAGGAAGGGTCGCTCAAAACCTTTCTCTATATGCATTTGATT
>CALHUZ010000523.1 GCA_938039305.1 uncultured Saprospiraceae bacterium | reverse complement strand
ATGTTAATAGCCGATTCCAGTGGAGATTCCAACCATTATCAGATCTATTCCTAGTGTATACGGATAATTATGCGATCGAACAATGGGGCCCCAAGAACAGGACTTTGGTGCTTAAGCTAAATTATTGGTTGAATATATAGGGTTGGCGTCAATTCAATTTTTCGGCTTTCATATTTTTGTGTGCCTACGATCGAGTGATTTCTGCTATAAGCAGAATGAAAGTCCTCGTTGACTTTCAAGTGAGTGAGCCGCTTGCGGATGGGAAGCAACACAAAAGGGCCCTCTCTATAATGTATTTATCAGATGGCCACGCCCATCTGATACCAGAATCAGCTGGCAAAAAATATTCCAGCTTTCAGATTTTTTTCACTCCACCTGATTCTTAATACCGTAGAGCGAAGTAGTCAAAGGATGAGTGGTATTGTTATAATTTACAAACATAAATTTGTATAATCATTTGGACAATGTGGCTGTAGTCCATTGTTATATCTCATATTGACGGAGGTTTTCATTTTGAGAATTTAATCTATCTTCGGAAGTCATGGCTGTTTATCCGGCTCATCAGACAAATATGAGACTCTCATTATCCTTATTCTTGGCTTTATTCTTTTGCACTTTAGTTGAAGGACAAAACATAGATACAGAGTTGTATAGCAAGAGTACAAAGGACGGTGTGATTATACAGAATGGTTATAATCGCGGTGGACCATACACAGGGCCTGTCAAAACACATTTTAATGTGAGCAACTTGGTATACTATACACGTATCATTAATAAAAAAGAGAGTCCAATAGAACTGACTATCAATTTCACTGCTGACCCAATTGCAATTCCAAACTCCCCTGACACTTTTGTAAAAGTGTTTCTAGCTTCAGATACCATGACTCTTGAGAAGCGTAACTTGTTCAACTATGGAGTAAAAGACTTGGAGTCTTTTGACCAACCCACTGAGTTCAAAAGAAAGTTAAATCCTAATGAGGATTGCCTTTTCAATGTTGTAGCTATCTTTTATCAGACAGTGGAAAGCGCTTGGAGTCGAGATAGAGGAGGAAACAGATCGGAGTTTGTATTAAAAGGAAAAGACCTTTATTTTAGAATGCCACCGCAGATTAATTCATTGCATGTTGGGCATGTTAGTTTTTGATGAGTAAGTGATCATATTGACTTATAAGATTCATCTACACCTCCACACATTCACAATTGCCCGCTTCTAAATGATTCTCTACGTACCACTGACTGAGGTCAATCAACTTATCAGAAAAGCCAATACCAAATTCAGTCAATTGATACTCTACTTTAGGTGGCACTTGTGCATAGACTTTTCGATTGACGAGACCATTTGATTCAAGTCTCTTTAAAGTAAGAGAAAGCATGCGTGAAGAAACGCCCTCTATCCTACCTTTGAGCTCATTAAATCTCATCACTCTATGGTACCCGAGGTTATAAAGTATAAAAAGACTCCACTTATCTAAGTTGCCAGCTAACATGTCTTTAACTGCGCATTTCTCCGAAGGAACCTCTTTCATCGTTTTCGTGAAAAATAGTTTGATTTTATTTTTAAGCGTAAGTCCTTGATTATCAACTAAGGTATCTTCCATGTTACTGTGTTACTGATGTGTTACTTCTTGTCGTTCCTAATCAAATATAATACTTTAGTAACTATAAGTAACTGAATAACTAAAACTTACTCAATCATGGAGATTCAAAATAAAACACAACTTAAGGCAGCACTACGCCAGTCATTTGGTGCAGTAGTCTACGCCATCAATGACTTATCAGATGAAGCGTTTTTAGCTCCGAGATTAGAAGGCAAGTGGTCACCTGGAGATATACTTGGTCATCTAATCCTCAGCACCAAACCCGTTAGTAAAGCACTATCCATGCCCAAGCTTATGCTTAAAGCGACATTTGGCGTTAGCAATAGAGATGAAAGAACATTTGAAGAAACAAAATCGAGGTATTATGAAGCATTGGCCGGTGGCGTTACGGCTCCAAGCACATTCGTCTATAATGGAGTCCAAGAAAAAGGAAAAGAATACCTCATCAATTCATTCACGAAAGAGCTGAGCAAACTACTCACCCATATCGATAAATGGGAAGAAAAAGATTTGTCAAAATATATCCTACCACATCCGGCTATTGGAAAGCTGACAGTGCGCGAGATGCTTTATTCTACTCACTTTCACACTGAGCATCATCTGAAGCAGATAGAGGAACTCACCAGCACTTCATAAAACTGCCAAAATTTCAGCCAACCACTTACTACATAGAGTGACATAACAACACCCTCGTACATCAAATAATCAACTAATAGTCAGTGAGTTATACCTTTTCACACAACTACATTCTCTTTGACAAGTACATTTATGTATCGCCAAATCAATCATAAAATGACACATTTGGCGATACATAATTAATTTAGTGTTGCCAAATCTATCTAATTATAGTACATTTGGCGAAACATAATCAAGGTGAAGGTTGTAGGAAGAGAACTTGCCAAGAAGGTGCTACATGATAAAATGACTTCTAAAAAGTCAGAGTTAGTAGCTATTCTGGGAAGGCGACGAGTAGGGAAAACATACCTAATCAAGCAAGTCTTAAAGCAAGATATCGTATTTCAGTTTTCAGGTCTGCACAAAGGCACTATGCCTGATCACTTATCAAGATTTGCGAAAGCACTAACAGATTCTTCAACTACATTAAGCTTTATCGCAACTCCTCAAAATTGGTTTGAGGCATTCGATCTACTTCGTAAATACATCTCTTCTTTACGATCAAAAAAGAAGAAGGTCATCTTTCTTGATGAGTTTCCTTGGATGGCAACAAATAGATCTCGCTTTCTAACTGCATTTACTGATTTTTGGAATGGCTTCGCCGCAGACCGTAGTGACTTAGTTGTTATAATATGTGGATCGTCAGCCTCATGGATGATCAAGAAGGTACTACGTAACAAAGGCGGACTGCATAATAGAGTTACAGAAAGAATAATACTGGACCCATTCACTCTTGGCGAGACAAAACTATTATTGCAAAAAAAAGGAGTTCAAATCACAGACGTAGAAATTATAAAACTCTACATGGCTATAGGTGGCATACCATTCTATATAGAACAAATGAATCCTGGAGAAAGCACAACGCAATTTATAGATCGAACCTGCTTTAAAAAAAATGGAATATTCAGATTAGAATACCAGGAACTCTTTGCCTCTCTATT
>CALHUZ010000522.1 GCA_938039305.1 uncultured Saprospiraceae bacterium | reverse complement strand
GACACTCTACTTTAGTGGTGTGTATTTCAAGAGTGAGTTGTCACTATCTAAAGTCTTTAGAGCCAATTTTGTAGGAGGCTTATCTGTCTTAATAATGTATGCTTTGCTTCCCGAAGACCTCAGGTTTTCAAGGATGCTCATTGTAATTTCCATTCTATTAGTTCCTTGTTTGATTACACTTAAGTATTCGATTCTGAATAAGATAACAAAGCGAGGAGAATTTATAATTTCAGATAATAAAAAACAAGTAGCGGTTAGTTCTTACATCGATGAAAAGATTAAAACGGTTGATCTACAATCCTATAAAGATGATAATAGCCGACATGGCGGTTCAGTTTATATTGACTTCTCAAGTGTAGTGATAAAAGAGCTTATCAATTTGATGTTGAGCATTGGTCAAAAGACTACCTACATATTTTGGGATAGCAAGAGAGATTTGATATTTTCAAGTAGTAGTAGTTCAAAACCTGGAGCAAGTAGCTTGTCCATAAGTCACTATCACTTAGAGCAGAGCGCATTTCAATTGCAAAAGCGATTTATAGATGTTTTCGCTTCTTTGCTTTTTATAATCCCTATTATAATTGTAAAGCTGTTTAGATGGAAGACTCAGTTAACTCCCTTGAAGTATCTTTTAATAGGCAGAGCTACACTTTTTGGTTATGCTGAGAGTGATATGCAGTCGGAGGTTCTTCCATATCTAAAGCCTTGTCTTGTGACTTGTTATGAAAGTCAGGATAGTAAGGCAAAGAAGGTTTCTAATGCAAGAGACTACAGTGCTAATTATACTATCTTCGATGACGTATTTCTCATCATAGCTAAGTTTACAACAATTGTAAAAGCTATTATGGGTAGCAATATTGAAGATGAAAGATCATATTAAGACATTAGCTGCTAAGTATTTTCCTCAAGTTAAAGAGCATCGAGAGCACTTACATAGGAATCCCGAATTATCATTTGAGGAAACTCAAACTAACCTGTACATCACAGAGGTACTTGATAAAATAGGTATCCCTTATAAAAATAATATTGGAGGTGGAACGGGACTGACAGCTGAGTTGGGCTCAGGCGATCAAGTTGTAGCGCTGCGAGCGGATATAGACGCACTACCGATCACTGAAGAAGCTAGTCATGCATATAAATCACAGAATAACGGAGTCATGCACGCTTGTGGTCATGATGTCCATACTTCTTGTCTATTAGGAGCTGCTTATATCTTAAAAGAATTAGAATCAGAACTGTCCTGTAGAGTCAGACTCATCTTTCAACCGGGTGAAGAAAAACTACCTGGAGGGGCATCGCTGATGATTAAAGATGGGGTGCTTGAAGATGTGGTAGCCATAATAGGGCAACATGTTCATCCAGATCTTCCGGTAGGTCAGATAGGGTATAGGGCTGGATATTTCATGGCATCATGTGATGAGATATACATGACTGTCAATGGATCTGGAGGGCATGCAGCCATGCCAGAGAAAGTGATAGATCCTATACTGATAAGTGCTGAGATCATACAAAGCCTACAATCAGTCATCAGCAGAAAAGCTAATCCAGGCACTCCTTCTGTTTTAAGCATAGGTAAGATTAACTCAGACGGTGGAGCTACTAATGTTATCCCAGAAAGAGTATTCATGGAGGGTACATTTCGGACGTACGACGAGGAGTGGAGAACAGAAGCGCATAAACACATACATAAGATAACTGAGGGCATATGTGAAGCTCATGGCGCCACGGTTGACTTAGAAATCAGAAGAGGATATCCTGCATTATATAATAATCCTAATCTCACTTCTATAGTTAGAGCGAAGATGGATGGGTTTATAACTGGAAAAGATTTGATAGAGTTGGACCCACGGATGACTGCCGAAGACTTCTCTTTCTACAGTCACAAAGTGCCAGCATGTTTTTATCGCTTGGGGACTTCTTCTCTGAATGGTGACAATCGCAGTGCTGTCCATACACCTACATTTGACATCGATCATAAAGCACTTGAGATAGGAGCAGGGTTGATGGCTTATACGGCTTATAGTCTCACACAGCAACTCGATACTCTGGTGTGATCACACTCATGTTTTTTTTCATGTTATTAGATGAAATAGATACCCTAACTGTGTTTAGGTGTCTATGAAAAATGCTACAACTTGGCCAACAAGCGCCTGAGTACTTGCTCTTAACTGATCTTCTTTAGCATGTTGCAGCTCTAATTTTGACCTTTCAGGTATTTTATTTTCTATGGTATTCTTCCATTCTTTGGAACTCCACTGGGCTTTTTCTCAATAAAATGATAGTCAATTGTTTACATATTACGAAAATTCGTAATATATTGGCACTTTATTTGCAATAAGAAAACAATAAGACTTAGGATATGCCGAAAATACTGGTTGTAGATGACGATAAAGGAATAAGACAGACGCTTCGCGATATTCTTGAATTCGAGAAGTACAAGGTTGAAGAAGCCGTTGATGGTCTTGATTGTATGGTTCGCGTGAAGCAGAATGCCTACGACGTCATTATCCTTGATATTAAGATGCCGAAGATGGATGGTATGGACGTCATGGAGAAGATCCAAGCGATTCAGCCAGATCTTCCTGTAGTTATGATTTCAGGGCATGGAAATATAGATACAGCAGTTGAGGCAGTAAAGAATGGAGCTTTTGACTTTATCCAGAAGCCACCAGATTTGAACAGACTTTTGATCACTATCCGCAATGCGATGGATAAAAGTTCTTTGATCACTGATAAGAAGGTTCTGATCAAAAAGATCTATAAGAAAACTAAGGAAGTCCAGATAGTAGGTGACTCAAGCATCATGCAAGAGATCAAATCAACTATCGAGGTGATAGCACCTACTGAGGCAAGAGTCATGATACATGGCGAAAATGGAACAGGAAAAGAACTTGTCGCGAGAAAGATTCACCAGTTAAGTGGACGAAACGAACAGCCACTCATAGAAGTGAATTGTGCAGCCATACCAGCTGAACTCATAGAAAGCGAATTGTTTGGTCATGAGAAAGGCTCTTTTACATCAGCACATAAGAGTAGAGCTGGAAAGTTTGAGTTAGCTCATGAAGGGACTTTGTTTCTTGATGAGATAGGAGACATGTCATTGTCCGCTCAAGCGAAAGTGCTTAGAGCACTTCAAGAGAATAGAATAACTCGCGTAGGAGGTGAAAAAGAGATTTCTGTCAATGTAAGAATCATTGCCGCTACCAATAAAGATTTGCGTAAGCAAATAGCGAAAGGTCACTTCAGAGAAGATTTATATCATAGACTGGCGGTTATAATAGTTCATGTTCCAAGTCTAAGAGAACGGAAGCAAGATATCCCTCAGTTGGTTCATCATTTTAATGAACAGATCTGTGGAGAGTATAATGTACCTGTAAAGGAGTTTGAAACTAAGGCCATTAAAGAATTGCAAAAGCCTAATTGGTCTGGAAATATCCGAGAACTTAGAAATGTTGTCGAGCGACTGATTATACTTTCACAAGACAAGGTTTCACTTAAGGATGTAAAAAACTATGTGTCAGGAGCACAAGCCCCAGTTACTGGGTTAGATAGGATCCTTGACAAGTTCGATACACTTGAGCAGCTTCAAGAGTACATTGCTGAGATATACAAGACGCGAGAGCATAGCTTTGCATAATTGATATTTCAATTTCCTCTTTTATTCAATATTTTGTAATTCACTGCCTTACCGATACTTACTAATTTAGAATTTAATGACGAAGCGACAACAGAAAGAGTGGCACCAATTGAATGCTGAGAACTCTTGGACGATGTTCAAAGTGATTTCAGAGTTTGTAGAAGGCTTTGAAAAAATGAACAAAATAGATCCTTGTGTTTCTATTTTTGGATCCGCCAGGACTAAGCCTGGAACAAAATATTATGAACTTGCTACACAGATGGCGGCTAGGCTTTGTGACGAAGGCTATGGTGTCATAACTGGTGGAGGTCCTGGTATCATGGAAGCTGGTAACAAAGGTGCTAAAGAAGCAAACGGTATCTCAGTTGGACTAAATATAGAGTTGCCATTTGAGCAAAACTCTAATCCTTACATTGATCCAGATAAGAATATATTCCACCGTTACTTTTTCATTAGAAAAGTAATGTTTGTAAAGTACGCTCAGGCATTCATCGCGATGCCTGGTGGATTTGGAACCCTGGATGAATTGTTCGAAGTGTTGACTTTGATACAGACAACAAAGATATCTCCGGTTCCAGTGATCCTTTTTGGATCTGAATTTTGGTCTGGAATGAAAGAGTGGATTACCAAGGTCATGCTTGAAGAACATGGGAACATCAGTCCAGAAGACTTAGATCTTATCCCGATCACTGATGACATGGACGAGGTTGTGAAGATCATCAATGATTTCTATCAAGGAGAAGGACATAAAGGAGAATTGGAGCCTAATTATACGCTTATCTAATCCTTCCTTAATCAGCTTAAGGTTGACTCAAAGTCGACTTTTACACATCTAAGGAAAACCCTTGGGTTCTTCTTTCTGAATAAAATTATTCGTTTTCGCGTAGGGCGCTCGCCCTATAATATGGTCTTATAGTTAAGGTATTTGAAAAAATGCTTTAACCCTGACTCGTTGAAAACCAAAACCAAACTCAAGGGAACCATCACTCGTGGTAACCCTGTACGTCATACGATAGTCATTGCATTTATGACTATTTTAAGCCTATATCCTATAGGCCCAGCTGCTGCATTTGCGTGCGGTAGTATTAATCAAGTAAGATTTTCTAATGGCCTTGAACTTGTAGATGGCAATGTCTATCTCACAACAGATCTTCCGAGTTCGGTAACTATCGATGCTGTCATTTCAGGTACGCCAGGACTAATATTATTCGATATTTCTGGTGCTGTAGATGTTGATAATTTTCAAATATTTCCTCCTTATAATTCCCCTTCTTTTACTGTGGTGCCTGGGGATTATACACTCGTTATTACAGTTAATGATAACTTCTTTGCTGGTGGTGGTCTCTGTGAAGTGATGACTATTAATTTCAGTATTGCAGCACCTTTTGCTTTTAGTTTTGATGAAGATGGAGAGGACTGGGGCGTTGATCTTGGCAAATCCAAAGACGGAGGACATGCTTTTGCTGACTACGATAATGACGGAGATTTAGATCTTCTTGTCAACACAAGTAGCAATTCTGAGAATTCTCGATTGTATCGAAACAATGGTGACAATACATTTACAGATGTATCAGTAGCCTTAGCTCCTGAAATTCAAAGTACTGATTTAGAAAGAGCATGCGCTTGGGCTGATGTCAATAATGATGGCTACCTCGATTTTATGAGAAACACGTCCTATACGGGTTCGCCATATGCTAATGGTGCAGCTTCCATGGAGATCTATATTCAGGATCCTATAACTGGAATATTTGGAGATGGTTCGGGAGGAACAGCTCCGATAGATGTTGGAAACACAGTAACTGATCATGTAGACATTGGTCAACATAATACTGAAGGTGCAGGATTCTTTGATTTTGATGGTGACGGTGACATCGACATCGTATTTGATAATCACAATTTTGGAATAGACATACTTCGTAACAACTATATCAATCACCTAACTAGAGCAGTGGTGAATCCTCCAATTGCAAATCTATTCTCACATGCCACTCCAGGCACTGGAGTTGTTCTTGGACTTGACCAATCCGCGACTGATGGAGACTATGGCTCCATAACAGATGTGGACAACGATGGTTGGGTAGACATCTTGATGAGAAAAAGAGACGAGAATGATTTCTTTTTGAATACTGGTGGAACATTTACTAATGGCAGTGATATCGCTGATGCAAATAATAGCAATAAAGGTGCTGTAGCCTTATATGATTTTGATAACGACGGAGACTTTGATGCCTTTTGGACTGAGAACGACGCCAACCAAATATTTAGAAATGATGGCCCTGGCGTATGGACGCCTTTGGGCGCTTCAGGAACAACAGGGATACCGATTACTTTTCCATCTTCTGATAACATCGATGAAGTTTCATGTGGTGATTTAGATAACGATGGTGATATAGATATTTTGCTAGTCGGAGATAAAGAGAGTTACTTATATATCAATCAAATCAATGATCCAGTGTTTGGTAAGAATGTAGGATCGCCCATGACATTTGTCCAAGAGACAAGTGTCTCTTTCAATTCTAATCAAGATGGGGAGAGTACTTCTATGATAGATATAGATGATGATGGTGATCTGGACATCTATATGATTATGAACAATAGTGCCAATCTTCTTTGGATCAACGATCTCTATAACACCAGTACAGCAGAAGCGGATAAAGACTATCTATTTGTAAAAGTTTTAGACGATCGATCAGCTTACATGGCAAGTGGGGCAGAGCGAGCAGCACTAGGGGCTACCGTGGTTCTTGAAGACTGCGATGGTAACGTATTATCAGGGTTAAGAGAAGTAAATGGTGGTACGGGGCATGGAACACAGGATCCTTCTACAGTTCATTTCGGACTTCCTGATGGGCCAGAGTTTTCTTATCGTGTAATCGTTAAGTATCCTAATTATATAAATGCTGCCGGAGATACAATTAGAACAGTAATCAGCAAATGGATTCGCCCAAGCGAAGAGACGTCCTATCCAATTGTAATGTATATGAGACCAGACGATCCAGATATAATCTGTCCAGTGGAAATATGTGGAGATGGGATAGACAATGACTTTGACTTTTTAACTGACTGTGAAGACTCAGAATGCGGACCTCCAAGTATCAATGGATTGAATTCAGAAAACCCTGATAATTGTCCTCTCCTCACTAATGGCAGCATCATCATCAGTGCCCAAGGGGAAAACTTAGAGTATAGTATTGACAATGGCGCTAACTATTTCACGGACAGTACTTTCTATAATTTATTCTCGGGATCATATGACATAGTTGTACGCAATAGTGTGACCCTTTGTGAAGATATCTATGATGCGAATCCAGTCATTATAGCAGACCCAACGTGCATTGCAAATTGTGATA